>DASZYN010000702.1:0-2061 GCA_035545435.1 Acidobacteriaceae bacterium
CCGAATCCGGGCGTGGACCTTATCCGGATCAGTTCAGCCTTGCCCCGCGCGCATAAAAGGGCGCTCCCGGCCCCCGGCTGCCGGCTGTTCTACAATGTCCCAAAGCCGCCAGTCAAAAGAACCACTCTGAAACAATCGAGGCTGACGCGCATCTTTCCATCATGATTGAGCAGCCCCTGCCCGAAGCCCTTACATTTGACGACGTCCTCCTTACCCCGTCCTGGAGCGAAATCGCGCCCGCGCAAGTCTCCACAGCCACCCGCCTGACGAAGAGCATCCCCCTCAACACACCTCTGCTCTCCGCTGCCATGGACACCGTCACCGAATCCCGCATGGCCATTGCGATGGCGCAGCAGGGCGGCCTCGGCATCGTCCATCGCAACCTCACCATCGAGCAGCAGGCCGGCGAAATCGACAAGGTCAAGCGCTCCGAGTCCGGCATGATCGTCGATCCCGTCACCATGGCTCCCGAGCAGCTCATTTCCGATGCTCTCGAGGTCATGCGCCGCTACAAAATCTCCGGCGTTCCGGTCACGCGCAACAAAAAACTCGTCGGTATCCTCACCAATCGCGATCTCCGTTTTGAAACGCGTACCGATGTCCCCATCGGTGAGGTGATGACCAAAGAAAACCTCATCACCGTCCCCGTCGGCACCACCCTTGAGCAGGCCGAAGAAATCCTTCACCACCACCGCGTCGAAAAGCTCCTCGTGGTCGACGAGCACTACGAGCTCAAGGGCCTCATCACCGTCAAGGACATCCAGAAAAAACTCAAATACCCCAACGCCTCCAAGGATGAGCAGGGCCGTCTCCGCGTCGGCGCCGCCATCGGCGCAACCGGCGACTTCCTCGAGCGCGCCGCTGAACTGGTCCGCAACCGCTGCGATGTCCTTGCCATCGACTCGGCCCACGGCCACTCCTCGCGCGTCCTCGACGCCGTCCGCGAAGTCAAAAAGCGCTTCCCCCACGTCGATCTGCTTGCCGGCAACGTTGCCACCCGCGAAGGCACCGAAGCCCTCATCGATGCGGGCGCTGACGCGGTGAAGGTCGGCATCGGTCCCGGCTCTATCTGCACCACCCGCATGGTCACCGGCGCCGGTATGCCCCAGATCACCGCCATCAGCGAAGCGTACAAAGCCGCTCAGCCCCGCGGCATCCCCGTCATCGCCGACGGCGGCATCAAGTACTCCGGCGACATCACCAAAGCGGTCGCCGCTGGAGCCAGCGTCATCATGATCGGCTCGCTCTTCGCTGGCGTCGACGAGAGCCCGGGCGAAACCATCCTCTATCAGGGCCGATCCTTTAAGGCCTATCGCGGCATGGGTTCGCTCTCTGCTATGGCCCAGGGCGGCGGCGAGCGTTATTTCCAGGGAACCAAAGATCTCGACCTCGACTCCAGCAACGAGAGCGTCGTCAACCGGGAGCGCAACGGCAGCTCCAACCGCCTCGGCAAATTCGTCCCCGAAGGCATCGAGGGCCGCGTGCCCTACCGCGGTGCGCTCGAAGCGATGGTCTACCAGCTGGTCGGCGGCCTGCGCTCCGGTATGGGTTACTGCGGCGCCGCCACCATCGAAGAGCTGCAGCAAAAAGCCAAATTCGTCCGCATCTCCTCCGCCGGCCTCCGCGAATCCCACGTCCACGACGTGGTCATCACCCGCGAAGCCCCCAACTACCACGTCGAATAGGCGAGCCTGGCCTAAAACCGCGTCGCCATGGATGCCCCACATGCCTGCAGTCGGGCATGTAGGTATCGCGCGTAAGCGCGACCGTTTTTCCTGAGCCCTGAGCCCTGCGCCCTGTTAGAAGCGGATCGCGCGAAGCGCGCCCGCCCGCCCCATGAACATCCCTGCAAAACATCTATCCTGACCCGTCTCGTCGCCTACAATAATCTCGGTCACCCACCATGGCCGCCGCCGTGCCCATTCCGTCTGCCACCGAAGCCGAGCGATTCGTCCGCTGCTTTGACCCGCACGCCACCCACGCGGAAGGTTCCCACGAAGCTCTCATCCTCTCGCCGCGCTGGGCTCGCCTGCGCCGCACCCACCCTCTGCTCGCGACCGT
>DASZYN010000703.1:0-1933 GCA_035545435.1 Acidobacteriaceae bacterium
GCCGAGATTGAGCGCCTGGGGAAGGCCGAAAACCGCCCAGGCCGTGGGACGAGAACGCCGTTCCCTGTCCCCATCCTCGATATCATCATGGATGAGCGTAAAATTATGGTAGAGTTCAATCGCTACCGCAGCAGGCAACGCGCGCGCCAGGTGGGTCTGCTCATCGCGCCGCGCCGTAGTCTCGCAGGCTCCCGCAGCTTCATAGGCCAGCAAGAGGAGCGTTGGCCGCAGGAGTTTGCCCGTATGCTGCCGAACCGGCGCGAAATGGGCATCCAGCCAGCCCAGATGATACCCCAACTGCCCGTAGAATGAGTCAAGCACAGGGCTCGCCAGGGCAGAAGCAGGCCTTCTCAAGCGCGCAACCTCTCGCTGGAGCGCGTTTCGCAGCAATTCCGCGTAACGAGTGAACAGATACGTCGGCGGTACCCGCAGGTCCACCCTGCCCTGCGGAGGAACGTCGGGCGGAATTTCCATCAGGACACCTCGCTTTGGGAAAGGAGAGGCAGCGAGACTCCCCGCAAGGACGTTCTGGCGTCGGGAGGCTCCGCTCCACTTTGCTGAGCGGGAGCGCGATGAACGCCGCTCTTGCGCGTGCGCCCCAGACTCACCGAACCGGGAGCCTCATCGCCTGGATAGACGAGGCACGCTTCATGAGGGGGCAGCAGACTGGCGATCTCCTTGAGGACTTCCACGAGAAAATCGCTCTCGGGGACGGTTTTGACCACCTGTCCCTTGCGATAGATCACGCCCTTGCCTCGTCCTCCGGCCAGGCCCACATCGGCGTCCCGCGACTCTCCGGGTCCATTGACCACACAGCCCATCACCGCAACCTGGATGGGGGTCTGCACCCTGGCAAGGCGTTTCTCGACCTCGCTGGCAATCGCCAGCACATCGATCTCCACGCGGCCACAGGAGGGACAGGAGACAAAGGTCACGCCTCGCTGACGCAACTCCAAGGCGCGCAGGATCTCATAGGCCACCGGAATCTCCTCTTCCGGCTCGGCAGTCAACGAAACCCGGATAGTATCGCCGATGCCATCGCCAAGCAGTTGTGAAAACCCCACCGCTGACTTGACCGCGCCACTGACCAGGGTTCCGGCCTCGGTGATGCCCAGGTGGAGAGGCACATCACAGGCGGCAGCAAACAGGCGATAAGCCGCGACAGCCGTCAGCACATTGGACGATTTGAGCGAGACCTTATAGGCCGAAAAGCCCAGATCTTCGGCCCATCCACAATACTCCAGCGCGCGGGCTACCATGCGCTCGGCCAGGTGCTCACGTGCGCGCCGTCGCTCCTCGGCGGGATCGGAGCGTACCAGCGTGCCATCATCGCGCAGCTTCATCGCAATCTTACGCATCTGTTGTCCATGCTCAAGGGCATCGATAGAACCGGAGTTGACGCCGATGCGCAGGGCAATTCCGGCAGCGCGGGCAGCCGTAACAATGCTGGCGAACATCTCGCGTCCACCGAGCAGGTTGCCGGGATTGATGCGCACAGCATCCACTCCCTGCTCGATAGCCAGCAGCGCCAGCTTCCCATCGTAGTGAATATCCGCAATCAACGGCAGATGAATCTGGCGCCTGATCGCCCCTAACGCCCGGACATCCACTTCTTCCGGGCAGGCCACACGGACCAGCTCGCAGCCCACTTCTTCCAGACGATGGATTTGCTCAACCGTTGCCTGAACATCGCGCGTATACGTCGTGGTCATCGACTGGACCGCGATGGGCGCGTCTCCCCCAAGCGGGACCGTCCCCACCTGAATCTGCCTGGTTGTTCGTCGCTTCATTCCTCATCCCCTTTGCGCAGAGGCACCAGCGGCTCTGTCTGTGTTGTGTGCGGGTCGTAGGCTTCCAGGTACCGAATGACCTCGCGTGTCAGGTGGCTGGGCGTCGAGGCACCCGCCGTCACCGCGACCCGTTTTTTTCCAGC
>DASZYN010000704.1:0-7846 GCA_035545435.1 Acidobacteriaceae bacterium
CGCCCTGGGCGATCAGCTTGTTGCCGAGATGACCGACGCCGTCGCCCAGATGCGCACCTACACCGCCGACCTGCCCCAGCCCCGCGTCTACTGCGAGGAGTGGGGCAAGCCCCTGATCCACTCCCAGCTCTGGGTTCGCGAGCTGGTCGAAGCCGCCGGCGGCATCTTCCTCGGCGAGCCCGGCGCTCAAACCACCCCCGAAGCCATCGCCGCCGCCAATCCCGATGTCATCCTGGCCGCCTGGTGCGGTGCCGGCGACCGCGTTCCCCTGGAAAAGCTCGCCGCGCGCCCCGGCTGGTCGAACCTCCGTGCTGTCCGGGACGGCCGCCTCTTCTGCATTCCTGACGAACTCCTGAACACGCCCGCACCCACCCTCATCGCGGGCCTGAGCGCCATCGCCTCGGCCCTCCACCCTGCGGTTTTCGGTACTTCCGGGATCATTCGCGCCCTGAAACAGCATCCATCCATCCCCGCAGGCGTCTAAACTGAGGGACAAAATGGCAGATACGGCCCAGCTCCGTGACCCGAAGACCCTCCGCTTCGTGGCCGCCGCTCTCATCCTGCGCGGCGACGAGGTCCTGGTCTGTCAGCGCAAAGCCGGCTCCCCGATGGGCCTCAAATGGGAGTTCCCCGGCGGCAAAATCGAGGCGGGCGAATCCGCCGAGCAGGCCCTCCGCCGCGAACTCAATGAGGAACTGGGCATCGACGCCCAGGTCGGCACTCGGATCGCTCACCTCCGCCACACCTACCGCACTGGAGGCGCCGTCGACCTTCAGTTCTTCGCCGTCCACAGCTTCACCGGCGACATCACGAACCACATCTTTGAGGATGTCCGCTGGACCCCCCTCCGCACCCTGCCGGACTACGATTTCCTCGCCGCCGACCGCGACCTCGTCCGGGATTTAGCCGCCGGCAAGCTGCTCTAGCGGGAAGTCATCCTGAAGGGAAGCCGGTCGCGAAGCGGCCAATGGAAACCTCAAGCCGAGTCTCACCAAAAAGCTGCATTCAACGCGAAAAATGCCGACCTCACGGGCTCATCGCAAAACTGTCAAGAGGCGAACCGCTTCACCAAAGTAATGCCCGTTGATTCCAGGCCGCTTCCACGCCAAATCACCCCAAAAAGTTTGGCACGATTTCCCTCTCAACCTGGTATTCTGAAAATAGGGGACGGAAAGCACTCTTTCGTCTCCCACGACGTTCCACCCAGGCTCGCCGAGGCGAGCTTTTTTCTTGTGGAAAAACTCATCACGGGGAAAGCGCTCTTTGATATTCGGAGAACCACGGCACACCTTGCCGCAGATTCAACTTCGCGGCCGACGGTGTCACATTCACCGCCGTGTTTGTAATACAAACGGCCGCGAGTGTAACAAACACAGCCGTCTTTGTTATCAAAACGGCCGTTTCATCGATGCCAAGGGCCCTTCTTAAGTTCTTTAGATTGAATAAGAAAAAGTTGTCGAGTTTGTCAACAGAAGCAAATCTCTCAGAATCAGCAACATGCAACTTGTCTCGCGTGAAGTCCACAACACGCTCGTCCGCCGACCATCATCGCGCTGGCGACGCCCAGTCTTCCACAGCCGGCTCTCATTACCTTGCAACGTACCGTAGTTCTCAATCACATCACTATCGTGATGAGCCAAGATTACTGTTCTGGAATGCCCCTTTGCCCCCTTCTCGGGATGGTGAACGGAATCGCTACACCCTACGCTTGCACCATGAACTTCAAACAAGGACAAAAAGTCCGTATCAAGGGCAAGCACGTTGTCGGGACCGTCGAGAAGAAGCTCACTTCGCTCGACGACGTTTGGGTCATCGTCCTCGAGCACCACTCGGTGGGCGAGGAAAAGCTCGTCCGTGGCGCAGACCTCGAAGCCATCGACGTCGACAAACAGAAGACCGCCTGAGAAGCCCGAGCCATCCGCTCCTCCCCGGAAGAGCAGCGGCCTCGGCGCGAACTCCGTGCCAGTAAAAATGGGCGCCGAAGCGCCCATCGTCTTTCTGCTCCCTGCGCTCTGCGCCCTTACTTCAGTCCCTGCAGCTTCTGCGTCGCAATCTGCGCCGCTGCGGACTGCTTATCCTGGTCCTTGATCTCAGCGTAGAGCCGCCGCGCCTCCTGCGGCTGCGTCGTCTCATAGAGCTGAGCCAGCTGCAACTGCGCCTCACTCTTCGGCACGGTCGTCGTCGGATGCGCGATCACATCCTGGAACTGCGCAACCGCCTGTGAATTGCGCTCCGTCTGCTCGTACAGATTCGCCAGCGCGATCTTTGCCAGCGCCGCCAGATTGCCGTTGCCGGCATGCGTCGCCTTTTCCAGATCCGCCTCCGCCTGCGACTTCTGCCCCAGATCCAGTTCGGTCAGTCCGGCAAAGTAACGAGCCATCTGCCCGGCCGTTAGCCAGCCGTAACGATCCGCGGTCTGCCGGAAAAGGGGATAGGCGGCTTTGGCCCGATCCGCGGCCGTAGCGTACGTCTTCAGCCCCGCCTCTGCCGGCTGATCCGGCTGCGTCAGCGGCGTCTCGTAGATGTCCATCGCCTGCCCCAGCATCTGGTCCGCTGCCGCCTCCCGCTTCTGGAAAAGGACAAGGCTGACAACCGCAATCGCCACCAGCAGCACTACGCCGACCGACCACGCGATCACGTTGCCGCGGTGCTCCCCGACCCATTCCAGGCCGGAGGTGGTTACATTGACGAACTTGTCCTGTTTCAGAGCGTGACGGGTCTGTGTGTCCACCGGTTTTGCCGCGTTTCCTTTGAGCGGGAGTCGCGAACACGCACCTCAGGCGCATCCGCAAGATACTCCTCAGTCTAGCACGCACTCGACGGGCTGCCCGGGTAGGGAGCGCTCAGGCCAGGGTCGAGTCACAGGACCTGCGTACAAGGTTCTGAGCACCGGCTACCGGGCCCTGCGACCTGTGATCTGCGACCTGTCAGGCGGCTCGCACGACGTCGTCAATCTCGCCGTTCTCCACCTTTTCCTGGCAGTCGATGCAGTATGGCGTCCACGGCAGCGCCTCCAGGCGCTTCTCACCGATCGCTGTGCCGCAATTCAGACAATCGCCGAAGGTCCCCTCACGAAGCCGTTCCAGCGCCAGCCGAACCAGCGAGAGCTGGCTATGGCCCTCCGTACCCTGAGAGAAGATCAGTTCTTTTTGATACGACAGAACGGCCTGATCGGCCGGATCCAGCGTATCCTCAGCCACAGCCTTGCGGCCCTCTTTCACCGCTGTGAGCATCGTGCGCTCCAGTTGCTGCTGTTGATGGCGAAGCCGCTCTTCGAATCGCCGCTGTTTGGAGTTTTGCGATGGACGGGTCACGGAGGAAACCTCGGAATAAGGGCTGTCCCGCGTTCTGGTCGGGCTCAGGACATACATTGGACGCACAAAGTCCCCTAAGATTTGTTTTTCTTTTTGCACTTTCCCGGGGTTTATTGTCTGGTTAACCCCTCCCCTCCCTGGGTGACGCCGGTTTCTCCCCCGCCCGCCAACCGGGTGCGCCGCGCCGCAAAATGCTCTAGGCTGAAAGAGCCATGTACGAAGACTTTCATGCCATCGACCGCTGGACGGGCGAAGATCTGCACTGCCGCTGGAAGGCCAACATCGTCGCCATCGCCACGCGCCACGCTGACGCGGTCGACATTCGCTTCGATGTCAATCGCCGTCCGGTTTGGATCGCCATGCCCTGCACCGCCTGGGTGGAGCAAAAGAAACGCACCGGCCACGTCATCACCGACTCCCTCGCCGCTCAGGCTGCCGGCCTCTATCTGAAGAAAGCCATCGAATCCGGATACGACAACGGCCGCGAGATGTACACCATGACGATCGAAGAGGTCCTGCAGCACGTCGACGCTGTGCTCCACGAGGCTGGCCACACGCGCAATCTGCCCTGGCTCGTACCGATGGACGACGCCCAGCCGCAGGTGTAAGCCTGTCGCATCCGGCGGCTGTTCACTCACCGGCTGCCGCCACGATCGCGGTGTCGTTTTTCTCTTTGCAGGGCCACCCCCCAATGGGACAATAATGGGTTCTCTCTGACCCACGGAGGCTTCCAACGATGGGAGCAACAGCCACTCTGCAGGACCTGAAGCGCCTGACCGAAGGTCTGCACGCTCACCGCAATCTATCGACGCCTCAACTGGTGGAAACCGCCATCGCGCGCGGTGAGGGCCGGCTGGCATCGAACGGTGCGCTCGTAGCCATGACCGGCGCCCGCACCGGCCGCTCTCCCCGCGACAAGTTCACCGTTGAGGACGACGAGACGCGGGAGCGCGTGCACTGGGGCAAAGTGAACCAGGCCTTCCCGCCCGAAAAGTTCGAAGCGCTGCTGCAGCGGGTCATCCGCCATATGGCGGAGCGTGACCTCTTCATCATGGATCTGGCCGCCGGCGCTGATCCAAACTACCGCCTGCCCATTCAGGTCATCTGCGAATATGCCTGGCACGCTCTGTTTGTGAAGCAGCTTTTCATCCGCCCCGACCGGCAGGAACTGGCCAGCCACAAACCCGAGTTCATCGTCATCGCGGCTCCCGAATTCGAAGCGATCCCGGAGCGCGACGGTGTCCGATCCTCCACGTTCATCCTCGCCGACTTCACCCGCAGGATCATCCTCATTGGCGGTACCAAGTATGCCGGCGAGATGAAGAAGTCCATCTTCGGCGTGATGAACTACATCCTCCCGCCCCGCAACGTCTTTCCTATGCACTGCTCGGCGAACACCGCCCCCGACGGCACGACCGCTCTCTTCTTTGGACTGTCGGGTACCGGCAAGACCACACTCTCCGCCGACCCTGACCGCCGCCTCATCGGCGACGATGAGCACGGCTGGAGCCCGGACGGCGTCTTCAACTTCGAGGGCGGGTGCTACGCCAAATGCGTTGACCTGACGATCGAGAAAGAGCCGCAGATCTACAACGCCATTCGGTTCGGTTCGGTCCTGGAAAACGTCGTGCTCGACCCCCGCACCGGCGAGCCGGACTACTCCGATATCCGCTATACCGAAAACACTCGCGCTGCCTACCCGGTCGACTACATTGCGAACGCCGTCATCCCCGGTGTTGGAGGTCATCCCCGCAACGTCCTCTTTCTTGCCGCAGATGCGTTCGGTGTCCTGCCGCCCATTGCCAAACTGACTCCCGACCAGGCGATGTATCACTTTCTCTCGGGGTATACCGCGAAACTCGCCGGAACCGAAGCCGGTCTGGGCAGTGAACCTGTCCCCGAATTCTCCACCTGCTTCGGCTCGCCGTTCCTGCCGCTCGCCCCTGGTGTTTACGCGGAAATGCTCGGCCGCCGGCTGCGCGAGCACCACGCGCAGTGCTGGCTGGTCAACACAGGCTGGACCGGCGGCGCGTTCGGGGTAGGGAAGCGCATGAGCCTTCCGCACACACGCGCCATCGTTCACGCCGCCCTTGATGGTCGTCTCGCGAAAGCGGAATACACCATCGAGTCTGCGTTTGGACTCAGCATTCCAACCGAATGCCCCGGCGTTCCCTCAGAATTGCTCAACCCGCGCAATGCCTGGGCCGACAAGCACGCTTATGACGCGCAGGCTCGCCTGCTGGCCTCGAAGTTTGTCGAAAACTTTAAGCGATTCCACGTGCCGGATCACGTGCGCCAGGCCGGTCCGCAGGTGCCAACGCAAACGCAGCGTTAGGCCGCGGCGGGTTTCTCGGGTGCAACTGTGGCTGGTTCGGCGAGTTCTGCTGGCGTCAGGAGAGGCCATCCCCTGCGCAGCACGTATTCCAGCCACGCACCCGCGACCTGAGAAGTGAACACCGCGGCGATGACCAGAGTCGTATAGAACTTCGAGCTAATGATGCCCGCATCGAATGCCACGCTGGCCAGCACAATGCCCGGTCCGCCGCGAGCGTTGGTCGTAATCGCCAGGTTGAGCAGGTCCAGGCCGCGGAATCCGGCAAACCTTCCCGCCAGGCCTACGGAGAGGATTTTCACGGCACAGGTCCCCAGGACGAAGGCCGCGATCATGCCGAGCGACACGCCGCGAATCAGGTCCAGCTTGAGCCCGACAATAGCGAAGTAGACCGGAACGAAGAAGGCAAAGGAGACTTTGCCGATCGCATCGAGGGCCTCTGCAAAAAGGCGGCGCTTGCGGTGGACCACGGCAAATCCCGCCAGAAACGCCGCAAAGACGAGACTTACGTCGAGAGCTCCGGCAATCGCACAATAGCCCAGCAGCACCAGCAACGCGTAACCGGTGGGCGAGGACCGTGCGATCACGTTGAAACGCGCCTTGTTCAGTCGTTTGATGGCGCGGGGCAGCAGGGTCAGCCCCAGCACGAAGAATGCCACGGTCGCGGCAAGGTGCATGCCCATGGCTCGTGGATGCAGGACAGCCTTGCCCGCTACGGCCGTGGCAATTGCGAGGGCCAGCCACAGCACGATGTCCTCGATCACCGCGACTCCCAGCACCAGCCGTGCAAACCGCGTGTGCAGGATTCTGAGGTCCGCAAAAATCTTTGAGACCACCGGCACCGAGGTGACCGCCACCCCTACTGCCAGAACGATGGTCAGGGAGATCCGGGTTCCTGCTGGCCCGGCCAGGGAAGGACGAATCAGCCACGGAGCGAGCAGGAGGCCCGCGGCAAACGGCAACCCTGTTCCAAGGATGACCAGCCAGCCGACGCTGCGCCGATCGTCGCGAGTGAACAACTGCTGCGTTTCGGCTCCTGCCAGAAACATGAGCAACAGAAGCCCCAGCCAGTAGACAAAGTCGAGCACATCGCCCTGTTGTCTGGCGTGCGCGATGAAGTGAGCCGCCGCAGGCCAACGTCCCGCCACGGCGTTTCCCAGCAGAACCCCCGCCAGAATTTCACCGACCACCCTGGGCTGTCGCAGCTTGGTAAAGACCCACCCAAGGAGCTGGGCGAGCGCAACCAGCAGCAGAAGCAGAAAAAGCACGGCAGTCAGGTCGGCGTTCGACATGGCGATATCCTGGCTCCTCGGATGCCGCTCGATTGGAATCGTTTGTATGCACAAGCACCCCGTCGCTCCCGCTGCCGGGTTCGGCTTCGCGCTGCCACAGGGCAGGTTTTCAGCTCATACATTTGGTCGACGAGAGGTATCTGAGGGCGCGACCCCGTTCTCCTGGGAGACTTCAGCGACCTGCTGCGAGCAACCCGATACCGGTTGTTCCTCGGTAACTTGACTCTTGACAACCGTAGACTTAGTCTCGAAATGGAGGCAGCGGCAGTTCCCCTTCACCTCCGCTCGGTTGTCGTTGTCCAGGAGAACGGCCTTGCAAAACCACCCCTACATCTGGAATTACCTTCCCCTGCTGATGCAGATCGTGGTGGTTGGCGCTCTCTCCGGCGGGATGGTCGGCATGTCCTGGTTCATCGGCCGCCACCGCAATCTGAAAAGCAAGCTCGAACCCTATGAGTGCGGCATTCCGGTGGAGGGCGACGCGCGCGGACGTTTCTCCGTGCGCTTCTATATGGTGGCGATGCTTTTCATCCTGTTCGACGTGGAAGCCGTCTTCATGATCCCCTGGGCCGTGATTTACCGGCAGCTGCCTCACATTGCCGGCTCTCGTCTCTTTGGCTTCTGGGAGATGCTCGTCTATCTCGGATTCGTCGTCATCGGTATCTTCTACGTGTGGAAGAAAGGCATCCTCGACTGGGCCTCCGACAAGGCTGACCTCTAACCCAAACCTCCAGCCCTGCAGAAGGATTCATGGGAGAAGCGCTGCTCAATAAAGAAGCTGTGTTCGAGAGCCTCGCGCAGAATGTGGCCATCCAGGCCATTCGCGCTGCGCATCCCGACGTCATTACCAACGCGAAATTCGATCGCGGGGAACTGACGCTCGTCCTTGCCGCCGACCAGATTCGTAC
>DASZYN010000705.1:0-2378 GCA_035545435.1 Acidobacteriaceae bacterium
TCCGGTCTACAGAAAAGTGGATCGACGATCAGCGATGCAGCAGACGCTGCATCCGCGAGCGGTAGCTTCGGCTCATCGGCACCTTCTGGCCGTTGAGGAGAATGACTGCGGTTTCCCCGTCCGACTCCGTTCGCACTTCCCTGACATGCTGGAGATTGACGATCGCGGATCGGTGAACGCGCAGAAAGAGCTGAGGATCGAACCGCTCCTCCAGCCGGGCCATTGTCTCGCGCAAAAGATGAGTTTCATTCTCGGTAAAGATGCGGACGTAATTCTCCTCCGCGGCGATCCACCGAATCTCCGAGACAGGCAGAAAAAGGATGCGGCCTTTGGATTTGAAAACGATCCGGCTCGTGTATCGTCCGCCCTTTTTTTCCCCGCCCACAGCGGCTCCGCCGTTTCCACGCTCACGAATACGCTGCAGGGTGGTCTGCAGCCGCTGTGGCGCGAACGGCTTCAACAAATAGTCCACGGCGTGGACATCGAAGGCACGCACAGCATACTGGTCGTAAGCGGTCGTGAAGACGATGCGCGGCATAGTGAACTCCGGCTCTGCCGACAGCGCATCGACCACATCGAAGCCATCCATATCCGGCATGCGGATGTCGAGAAACACCACATCGGGATGGGTTGCGCGCACCAGCGCAACCGTCTCGGCCGCCGTGGCGCATTCTCCAACCACCTCGCAGTCCGTTTGTTCCCGCAAAAGCAGGCGCAGCTTTTGCCGCGCCAGCACTTCATCGTCGGCCAGAACAACGTGGATGGTCATGCGTCAAACCGTGCGGCCTCTTCTGTGCCGTTGCCATCCATCTGCAGGGGAAGGGCGATCGTTACGTTGACGCGCCCCACACCCACTTCACGAACCGAGAGCGATCCGCGCTCGCCGTAATGCAGCCGGAGACGGTCTCTGACATTCGCGAGCCCCACACCGCGGCGATCGGGTTCCACCCGCTCCGGAGTCAGGCCGTTCCCGCTGTTGACGACGCTCATCTTGAGCCGTTTTCCATCCCTGCGGATATCGATGGCGAGGTCTGCATTTTCCCGGCATCTGGAAACGCCATGGACATAGGCGTTTTCCACGATGGGTTGCAGGATCAGCGCCGGCACCAGAGCGTCATGCAGTTCCGGCTCCACCGAAAGCGTCTGGCTCACCTTGCCTCCATACCGTTGTTGCTGCATGGCCATATAAATCTCCACAAACTCGACTTCCTTGTGCAGAGGGACCAACTGCACGTCTCCTCGTTCCAGCGTGATACGCAACAGACTGCTCAGCTGTTCCAGCATCGTGTCTGCGGCGTTGACATCCGTCCGCATAAGGCTCGAAATGCTGTTCATCGCGTTGAAGAGAAAATGCGGATTCAGTTGCATGCGAAGGGCCGCCAGTCTCGCCTGAACCAGCTGCACCTGCAGGCGGGCTGCTGTCGTTTCCTTCTCCCGGAATTTCTGGTAATACGCGACTCCGCGGATGACGATGAATGCACACCAGAAGATGGCCATGCTGTCGACGAACTCGGCATTCAGTTGAAACGTGAACCGGTGCCAGTAGTCCATCGGTGGTCGGTCGATGGGCACTCTGGGAAAGAAGACCACCCAGATCATCTCTTCCACAACACTGAGCACAATGCTCAGCGGAAGCATGCGCGTCAACAACGCGCCAATACCTGCGTTCACCACAAAGGACCGAAGAAAACGCCACAGCATCCAGCAGATGACACCCCACAGCAGGAACTGCATGCCCCACATCTCGGTTAGAAAGAGGAGGGCGATCTTGTATCCCCAGCGGCGGGCATTGAGATACTCCTGCAAGGCAAACAGCAGCCCCACCAGCACCGACGAGCCGATGAACACCGCTGGATGCATGAACAGCGGACGTTCCGATTGAGTGTTTTCCTGGGGTCCCTTCACCTGGATTGC
This sequence comes from Acidobacteriaceae bacterium, assembly GCA_035545435.1. Lineage (GTDB taxonomy): Bacteria > Acidobacteriota > Terriglobia > Terriglobales > Acidobacteriaceae > Palsa-343. The sequence continues at coordinate 1,915 of DASZYN010000705.1, forward strand.
TCTTTGTCCTCCTGCAATACAACTGCAACGAAATTTGTGGCTTCAGGATGCCGGCTGGTTGACGATCTGCCCGGCATGGATTCCCTCAGCGGGGACAGCAATGGCATATTTGTTGCTCGAATCCTTTCCGTGATCCCGCATCAGCTGTTCGATTCTGTCGGGATGTTCGCGATACCATCCTCGCGCTGCAGATTCCTGCTTTGAAGCTTCTTCGTTTCCTGTTTCGTTCGAGAGCTTTTGCTGCATCTGGGAAAGGGTCTGCAGGGGGGCGCTGTCGCCTCCCTGCAGAGCGGCCAGCTCCAGGTAATAGTATGCCCTTCCCGGATCGCGCGGGACGAGCTTTCCTTCATTGAAAAGCATGCCGAGCGCGAGAGAGGATTTCCACTGACCGAGACCGGCAGCCTGCTCGAACAGATGCAGAAATTCGCGATCCGATTTCGCCAGCTCAGGATGATCCTCAAGAA
>DASZYN010000706.1:0-2762 GCA_035545435.1 Acidobacteriaceae bacterium
CTCCACCAGCCTTCGCTGGTCCCCCTCCCCCATAAACGGGAGAGGTTCGCCGACTGCGAGAGAGGTGCCTGGGCCACCCCCTCCGTCGCCTTTTCCCCGGGCTCTGTCCGAACGAGCCCGAGGGGGCTCGCTCGGCCAACCGCACAGGGACGCCACCTTGTATCTGCATCTTGCGCTGAAGTGAGCTACTGCTGCGCAGCGAGGGGTCGGTGGTCGCCGGCCCCTCGCGCGGCGGTGTCGCCCGTTCCACCTCAGGATCACACCCGCGGGGAAGCTTGGGATCATCGCTTTTGTCACGCACAACCGAACAGTCGCTTGATCATCAATCGTACGGACAAGGCAGGTTACCGTGATGCACATCATCTGTGGAGTGGACGTTTCCAAAAGCTGGCTGGATAGCTTTGTGGCTGGCACGCATCGGCGCTTCGCCAACAGCCGGCAAGGTTGCCAGGAGCTCTTGGAGTTCTGCCGCGAGCAAGCCGCCGAGCTGGTGGTGATGGAGGCCAGTGGCGGGCTCGAGCAGCCGGCCTTCCTACTACTGTGGCAGTTGGGGCAGCCCACGGCGCTGGCCAATGCCCGCTCGGTGCGGCGCTTCGCCGAAGCCATGGGGGCATTGGAAAAGACCGATCGCATCGATGCCCAAATGATTGCCCGGTTCGCCCAGGCCAAGCAGATGCTCCCCACCCCGCCACCCTCGGCCGATCAGCAGCGGCTGAATGCGCTCGTCACGCGGCTGCGCCAGGTCACCGAGGATCTGGGCAACCAGAAGCGGCGCCTCCATAGCGCCCGCGATGCGCTGGCCAGGGCCAGCCTGAATGAGGCTATCGCCTTCTTCAAGGCCCAGGTCCGGGACCTGGCCGACCAGATCGCCGCCCTGATCCAGACCGACCCGCTGTGGAGCGCCCTCGATCGCACCATCCGCTCGGTCAAAGGCGCCGCCGACCGGACTGTCGCCTACCTGCTGGCCGAGTTGCCTGAGTTGGGGACCCTCTCCAACCGCGCCATCAGCAAGCTTGTGGGGCTTGCGCCCCTGCCCAACGACAGCGGCCACAGGTCCGGCAAGCGGCCCATCCGCGGCGGCCGCGCCGGCATCCGATCGCTGCTGGTGCTGGTCGCCGACACCGTGCGCAAGTTCGATACCAGCCTCGCTCTGTTCCGCCAGCGCCTTATCGACAAGGGCCGCGCCAAAATGCAGGTCCGCGTCGCCCTCGCCCACAAACTGCTCGTCCGCCTCAACGCCAAAGCACGAGAAACCAGAGCCGCTCTCGCCCTCAATGCTTGACACTCCAGATAGTCGCTCCCCCCGCAAGCGGGAGAAGGATCCGACTGCTTGCCCCGCGGTGTTGTTCGAAGCGACGGTAAGGGCTAATCCTCGGCCATGGACTTCAGTTCCCCCCTCGCCGGCCGGTACGTCCGCATCGTCGCGATCATCGCGCTGCTGCTGGGCCTCAACGACGCGTCGCGACTGCTGGGGGTGTCCACCGGGTCGCAGAGCCCGATCCAGCTCCTGGGCGTCACCGGCTTCGTTTATCTCTCCATCTTTGCCCTGAGCCGGCTGTTCGCCGCGGTGGGCCTGTGGATCCGGGCGAGCTGGGGGGCGGTGCTGCTGGTCGGCGCCACCGGCGTGGAGCTCGGCATGTACATGCTCGGCAGCCACGATATCCAGATGAGCGCGCTCGGTTTTGCCGTCCGGCTGGTGCTGCTGGTGTCGATCGTTCTGATCTTCATCCTGAGCCTCAGGATGCGCGAACGGGCGCGCGATTGAGCCCGGATACGAAGCATTTAGCTTACTGATTTCTCGCCTCGGGTTACCTTCTGTAAAGCCAAAATCCCGAACTTTTTCAGTAAGATAGTCTTAAGTGTGCGGCTTAAGTCGATCTTATTCGGGTGCGGCTAGATTGCGTCCTATGAGAGGCGATCAATCGCCCGGACCATAGGAACAGTGAGGCAAGAATGGCAACCAAATCCAATGCCGTTGAGGCAGAGGCGCCGGGCAGTGCGGGAAGTCTGAAGCCGCAGTATCTCGAGGCAGTCAGCCGCGTGGAGCGGCTTCACCGCCGCCTGCTCGATTTGATCAAGGACGAATTCGACCGCATGGGTTGGGATGACATCAACCCGGTGCAGGCGCTGCTGATGTTCAACATCGGCGACGCCGAGATGACCGCCGGCGAGCTGCGCTCCCGCGGTTACTATCTGGGGTCGAACGTCTCGTACAATCTCAAGAAGCTGGTCGAGACCGGCTACATCTTCCAGGAGCGCAGCCGCGCCGACCGCCGTTCGGTCCGCATCCGCCTGACGCCCAAAGGGGAAGAGGTCGCCGAGGTGATCGACGAGCTCTATGACCGCCACCTCAAGTCGATCGACAAGGTCGGCGGGCTGGACAGCGGCACCTTCGAAGGCCTCAACAAGGCGCTGGGCCGCCTGGAGCGCTTCTGGGTCGACCAGATCCTGTACAAGCTCTAGGCCACGGCGGTTGGTCGAGCGAGCCTCTTGGGATCGCTCGATCCAGAGCAAAAAGAAATTGTGGCGTCGGGGCCACATTGGAGCAGCAAACGCCGGCCGTCGCGCCGGCGTTTCTTATTTGCGCCGCAAAGTCCTATAGAGACTGCGGCCTTGCGGTGCTTTTCCCAGGTCTGCGGCGTTCCCGTTTTCCGCGTCGTCTCCGGCCTCACGCCTCGTTGTGTTGTGAAGCACGGGACGCGAATGGTATTTTTGGGCCCTCGGCTCGCCTTGATTGGACTGGTGACTGCATGACTTTGACC
>DASZYN010000707.1:0-1669 GCA_035545435.1 Acidobacteriaceae bacterium
CAAACAGGACCCGTTCATGGTCGAGCGCATGCACGCCACCGAAGGCAAAATCATCATCGACGGCAATGCCGCCTGCGCCCTCGGCGCGATGTTCGCCGGCGTCACGGTCGTCACCTGGTACCCGATTACGCCCTCTTCCTCAGTCGTCGAGCAGCTCATTGACTACCTGAAGAAGTACCGCATCGAGCCGGACGGTAAAGCCAACTTCGCCGTGGTTCAGGCTGAAGACGAACTCGCCGCTATCGGCATGGTTCTGGGCGCCGGCTGGGCTGGTGCCCGCTCCATGACGGCAACGTCCGGTCCTGGCATCTCGCTCATGGCAGAATTCGCCGGTCTCGGCTATTTCTCCGAGCTTCCTGGCGTCATCTTCGACATCCAGCGCGTTGGCCCATCGACAGGCCTGCCCACGCGAACCGCCCAGGCCGACCTGCTTTCCATCGCGGTCCTCTCCCACGGAGACACCAAGCACCCCATCCTTCTTCCCGCCAGCGTCAAAGAATGCTTCGAGTTTGCAGGCGCTGCCTTCGATCTCGCCGAGCAGCTCCAGACGCCGGTCTTCGTCCTCTCCGACCTCGATCTGGGCATGAATAACTGGATGTCCGACCCCTTCGAGTACCCCGACAAGCCGCTCAATCGCGGCAAGGTGCTGACTGCCGAGGACCTCAAGAGGCTGGGCGAGTTTGCGCGTTACAAAGATGTGGATGGCGACGCGATCCCGTACCGCACGCTCCCGGGTACCGACCATCCCAAGGCCTCCTACTTCACCCGCGGCTCCGGCCACAACGAGAAGGCCCTTTACTCCGAACGCCCCGAAGACTACCAGAACCTCATGGAGCGACTGGCACGCAAATTCGATACCGCTCGCACCATGGTGCCCGCGCCCGTTGTCGTGCAGACCGGCAAGTCGAAGGTGGGAATCATCGCCTTCGGCACCTCCGACTTCGCGGTCATGGAGAGTCGCGATCAGCTCAGGAAGGAGTACGGCGTCGAGGCCGATTACCTGCGGCTCCGCGCCTATCCGTTCAGCAAAGAGGTTCGCGATTTTGTCGCATCGCACGAGCGGGTCTATGTCGTGGAACAGAACCGCGACGCCCAGATGCTGAGCCTGCTCAAGCTCGATCTGCCCGCCGCCGAAATCACCAAACTGCGCAGCGTCCGCCACTTTAACGGCCTGCCCATCGACGCGCGCTCCGTCACCGACGAAATCGTCCTGCAGGAAGGGATTTGAGGCCGCATCTTGTACAGCTCCAGCAGACAGTCTCGATCAACACAGTCCGTACGCAACAAGTTCGTTAAGAGGTAGAAAAGAATGGCGGCCACCGCTACACCAGCTCCCAAAACCAACCGCATCGGACTGCCCGTCCTCGAGTATCGCGGCAGCAAGACCACCCTCTGCGCCGGCTGCGGCCACAATGCCATCTCCGAGCGCATCATCGACGCCATGTACGAAATGGGCGTGCAGCCCGAGCGCGTGATGAAGCTCTCCGGCATCGGTTGCTCCTCCAAGAGCCCGGCCTACTTCATGTCTCGTTCGCACAGCTTCAACAGCGTCCACGGCCGCATGCCCTCCGTTGCCACGGGCGCTCTGCTCGCGAACAAGACCATGATGGGCATCGGCGTCTCGGGTGACGGCGACTCCGCCTCGATCGGTATCGGCCAGTTCGTCCAC
>DASZYN010000708.1:0-2427 GCA_035545435.1 Acidobacteriaceae bacterium
CTGCAGCGTTATTCCGACGCACCCGCGGTTCCGGCAAACGCAACGCCGGCCGCCAGTGTGCCGCCTTCGGCAGATGCGGCGGCTCAGCAGCCGTCGGCAAGCGCGCAGGCACGGCCGCAGGCCGGGCCACAGTAATCTGCACGGAACAAACGGGCGCTTCCGGTTCGCAGTGTCACCGCCGGAGCGCCCATGCATGACTCGGTACGAGGATTCACGACAAAAACGGCAAGGTTGGAATCGGCAGGTGCCTGTTAGTCGCAAGACCGGAGAACGAACGTGGGCAGAAAGATCGCAATTGTCGCACTCCTTTTACTTCCTACAGCACTGATCGCTCAGAGTTCTGAATCGGCCACGGGTGGCGAAGCTACGGTGGCAGCGGGGGTGGAGTTTTCCACCTTTAATCCGGACTGGGGCTGCCCAACGAGTGCCCCGTTCGGTTGCCAAACCCAGCTTTACGGCCCGACGGCGGTCTTTAACTTCGATCTTCATCAGAAATATGGGATCGAAGGAGAAGCCCGGTGGCTGCACTGGCATGGAAACGGCGGCTTCGTCGAGTCCAACTATCTGGTCGGTCCCCGCTATCGCCTTTACCGGTTCAGCCGCATGACTCTCTGGGGCAAGCTGCTGATGGGAGGCGGCTGGATTACCACGCCGAACTATCCGGCGGCCGGCAGTTTGAAGGGCAGCTATTTTGCGTACGCGCCGGGAGCGACGGTCAACTATCGCCTGACGCGCATGATCGCTCTTCGCGCCGATTACGAATTCCAGCTCTGGCCTTCATTCGCCGGACCCCCCACTTACGATCCCAGTACCGGGAAAGTGATTCAGCATCAAAGCGGGCTGACGCCGAACGGGGTGAGTGTCGGAGTGGTCTACCGGTTCCTGGGGCCCTAGGAATCGCGAGCACAGTTTAGAACAGAGGGCTGGGAGCAAATCCCAGCCCTTTTCCTTTGCAACCGGGAAGCGCGTGAACCCAATGAGGGCCAATTAGGGTCGAAGTGCGTTCGGCCACTGGTTCAGGATCGCCTGCGCGATAACCGCATTCCCCGCTGTGTTGAAGTGCAAATGATCGTAGATGCAGATTTCCGGGACAGAATGTGCGGCGATTGCCGTGCTCAAGTCGATGAGTGGGACATGGTGTGTGGCGGTCCAGGTCTGCAACACACCGAGTGCCTTGTCTGCAGGATGCGGAAGGTCCGCGCGAAAGGGCAGAAAGACGATTGCCATCTGACCCTGCTGGTTTCGGACTGAATCGTCGAAATGATCAAGGTCCTGCAGATTGGCCCGCTCGGTCGCGGCGTCAGGAACGGCAACGTCACCGGGGTCCTGGTGCGGTTGAATGTGCAGGATTCGCGGCTTGATGAAACGCGTGAACAGCTCATTGATCGCGGTGAGCGGTCGAGTCTGCGGCAGCGAATCGCCCACCTGATCGATCTTCGCCAGAGGTTGGGTGAGGTCTCCGTCATTCAGCACGAGCAGGACGTAATTGGACTGGAAGATGCCGCGGGTCCTTACCCACTCCCACTCATTGTCCGGCGCCCAGCCATTCACCGAGGCATTGAGAACCTCGACCTTCTCGTGAACGATCGATGGCAGACCGCGCCCGACGATTTGCGAGAACAGGTTTTTCTGATCGACATGGGTCGTGCCATAGGTGACTGAATCGCCGACAAAGAGAACGCGGACGACCCCAGGCGGCCGTTCCGGAGAGACCTCCGCCGAACGCATCCCGTAGCGGTTGATGTAGGTGTGAACGAAGAACCGATAGACATTCTGGTTGGGCCGGGTTACGTAAGAGCAGGCCGGATCGGGCGCAATGAGGATGGGATTCCCCAGCCCGAGTCCCCAGCGCAGTGCGGCCTCAGTGCAGGCAGCCAGCACGGCGAAAGCCAGAAGACCCCAGAGCGCCTTTCGCAGGAGCGATCTCTTTCGGACCAAGAAGAGCGCTCCGCCACTGGCATTGCCGGTTGTCATGAAGAAGGAGTGTGGGCGGCGGTGCCGGCTGCTGAAAGGCGATTCCGCCGCTGAATGTTTTAGAAGTGGTACGCGATCCCGACGACCGGGTCGTAGATGTTGTAGTAGACGTTGGTGCGGAAGGCGTCGCCCGGATAGCTGAAGGTCGGAGTCTTCATCACCAGGCCTCGATATTCGGCGCGGATATCGAAGCTGGGGCTGATCTCGTAGGCGAAACCGGCGCCATACATCAGACCGATGTTCGTGCTCCGGCTGACGTTGAAGGTGTTTGTCTTGGAGTCGTCAATGGGCGAGAACATGAACCCGCCCGGGCCAGCCTCGATAAAGGGATTCCAGTTGCGGAAGTAAAAGCTGCGCACGTAGCCGGCGGAGAACTCCTGGAACCGGTCGTGAATGTGGTACGAACCGAAGGAACAGCAAAAGCGCTGAACGTTCTGGGCATACTGGTAATTC
>DASZYN010000709.1:0-1503 GCA_035545435.1 Acidobacteriaceae bacterium
TTAGCCATGCAGCACCCCCGTAATCACGACCTGTTGATCATCAAGCACCTGGGTGGATACCTGCGCGTGCATGCGCCGCAACGCTGCCGCATGGGCCAGGACCACATAGTGCTGCACAATCTTTTGCTGCACCTCGGCAAAGAACGCCTCATGCGCCCAGGGATCACCCCGAAAGGACAGGGCTCCTGTCTGCTGATCGATGACCAGCCCGATGCCGCGTGGAAGTTTGCCGGGAATATGCAGGGCCAGATTCGTGTTGGTGTGCTGCGCATCACCAGAATAATTGCTATACGTGGCACGAACGGTACCATGATGGGCGGTCGCGACCAGCGTCACCGCCTGACGCAAGAGCGCCATACAGGGATGCTGCTCAATGGCCTCACGATCCCCCTGCCGCATGAGCGCCGCCAGGGACGTGAATTTCAGGGTCGTCGTCGCTTCTTCAATATGACTCATACCATTGCTCCTATCAGAAACAGGAAAACACAGAACGGTTTGTCCTCTCTTCGGAGAGGACTTCGCGTGGGCTCCTCAGAGAGATGGGGGTGCCCGCGACCAACACACCGAGTGGGAGGCAAGCGTCATCGAGGATGCCTTTCTCCCGGCCCAGAGGGTGAAGCCGGGTGGGAAGACGACTTAGCGACAGTGGCAGAGGAGGGGGTGGAGGTCGCCGGGCACCAACGCCGGGTCGAGCCGCAGGTGGTGACACCGCGCACAGCACGAAGGGTCAGGAGCCTCCTGCTCGGATGGGAGCGCCGTCTCTGCTCGTGAACAGGGTAAGCAGTGGAGCGCTGCATGGACCCAGCGGTACGCATGCCACAGATCCCGCACGGACACCCGCTCGTGAACCGTGTGTGGGTGATAATATCCCACACTCAGATTGGCCACATTGGGCACAGCGTCAGAAAGCGTCAGCGCATCGGAGAATGCCCCCTGGGCGGCGTAGACCAGCAGGCCCGTGTCTGCGGCAGCCCGCATCAACGCCGCCGCGAAGGAACCCTGGCAGAGGAGATGGTCAGCGATGGAGACAACCAGATGATTGGCCCCTCGCCGGTCCAACACCAGCGCATACGCCACGTCGGCAAAAAAGGCAGGATCGACCTGCGCGATGCCCACGCAGCCCCGTTCTTCTTCGACCGAGGCGACGATCTTGAGCGGCAGATCCGTCATCTGCGCCAGGGTCAGGGCGATCACCGCGCCACATTTATCATCGCCGCCCAGCACAAAGCGTCCGTTGGTGTGCAGCCATCCGTCCTCCAGGATGAGCGCCTCCAGCGGCAGGGGTTCCAGCGATGGGATGGATCGCCGCGTCCGCCGCCGGCGTGTGGACTTCGGTTCCGAGGAAAGGGGCGCCTCCAGCGGTGCCGGATCGACCCAGATACAGTCGAGATGAAAGGAGAGCAAGGGATAGCCCTGCCCCTCCGCAGGAGCGCCTCGATAGGCCAGGACGTTCCCCGTCGCATCCACCGAGACGGTACAGCCCCAGGTGCGCAGATGCTCCAC
>DASZYN010000710.1:0-1682 GCA_035545435.1 Acidobacteriaceae bacterium
TTCCACGATATTCGGCGGCCAGCGGAGATCGAGCGGTCCGATTATGCGGTGAGCGCGAATATCGGGCGGACGATTACGGCGTGCCGGCAGGCGGTGGTGGATGTGCGGTGCTGCCTTGACTGGCTGGAGTCGCAGGGATACGAGGAGTTTGGAATCCTGGGAACGAGTCTGGGGTCGTGCTACGCATTTATCGCGAGCGCGCACGATGCGCGGATCCGGATCAATGCCTTCAATCATGCGTCGATGGCGTTTGGCGATGTGGTGTGGACGGGGCAGAGCACGCGGCATATCCGGCAGGGATTTGAGCAGGCGGGGTTGACGCAGGACCAGTCGCATCGACTGTGGAGCGCGATCAGCCCGGTGTCGTTCATGGATCGGTTCGCGGCGTTCCAGAAAAAGGTGCTGGTGGTTTATGCGCGCTACGATTTGACGTTTCTGCCGCAGTATTCCGAGCAGGTGATCGAGAACTTCGCCCGGCGTGGCATCGATTTTGAGGTGAAGGTTCTGCCGTGCGGGCACTACACGACGGGTGAGACTCCGTACAAGTTCATCGATGGGTGGTATCTGGGGTCGTTTGTGTACCGGGCGTTTCGGGATCTGCCGCGGCGGCTGGCGCAGGTGGCGGAGCCGGCGGAAGCAGAGAAGGAACTGGTGCCGTGAGTTGCTGCTTGAAGACCCCGCGGCTGAAGCCGCTGCTGTTCCGACCTTGATTTCCGCAGCCTGAAGGCTGCGGCTTCTACCGTCGCCTCGCACGGCGAGGCTGATGTGCGGTCTATCGTCGGCTGCGGGACGTGGCTGGAGATACCTCTTCCTTGTTACGCGAACCGCTTCGTCCCGGATACCGCGAATCTGGGAACAGATAATCCCTGATGTGGTGTTTCCGAAATTTCTTTATGCGGAAGAGAAGCAGGTCCCTCCGCTTCCCCTTCGCTGCGCTCAGGGTCCGGTCGGGATGACAAGGTAAAGGAACTTCAGAAACACCACACCAGGTCGTTTTGGTGACAGGCTTCCCGCGTCATTCGTGCATCGCACAGTCGTCACGTTCCTATTGACATTCTGCAGGAGTGCAGAGGATAGTTGATTCCTACAGAGAATCGATAGGAAAGCTGGGCATGGGGAAGAATCAGACGAATCTGCTGCAGGGGACGCTGGATCTGCTGATCCTGAAGGCGATTGGCGATGGGGAGATGCACGGGCTGGGCGTCTCGCGGCGCATCGACCAGATCACACATGGAACGTTCAACGTGAAGCCGGGGTCCTTGTTCCCGGCGCTGCACCGCATGGAAGAAGCGGGGTGGCTGACGTCGGACTGGGGCGAATCGGAGAACAACCGGCGGGCGCGTTTCTATCGACTGACGAAAGCGGGCCATCGCCAGGCTGGGGAAGAGGCGGCGGAGTGGAACCGGGTGGCGCTGGCGATGACGCACGCGCTGCGATCGAGTTAGGAGTCCAGGAATGGTCTTACTGGGCCGCATTCGCGCTGTCGTTCGCAATCTCATTCACAGGTCAAAGGCTGAGGAGCGGCTCGATGCGGAGGCGCGCAGCTATGTCGATCTGCTGACCGAGGAGAACATCGCCGCTGGTCTGGCCCCTGCCGAAGCGCGCCGGATTGCACTGGCTCAGATCGGCGGGCTGGAGCAGCTGAAGCAGTCGGTGCGGAATGAGCGAGCCGGCAGCGGGTT
>DASZYN010000711.1:0-4348 GCA_035545435.1 Acidobacteriaceae bacterium
AATTCAGGAACGCGTAGTTTGCGGTGAGGATGACGCCGATTTCCCACGGAGTGACGATGCAGAAGGAAATCACCCGCACCCGGCGCGGCAGGAACAGCATCCACACGATGGCCAGTTCCATCACCAGCGTGCCCGCGGCAGTTCCCACGTGGAACCAGTGCGGCAGATGTTGTACGTACCAGCCGACGAAGGTTGGCAGCGGGCCATTCTGGTAGTACTGATCCATCGCCGACAGGCTCCGCCACTGCGGATCGCCGGAGAGCAGCTTCACGATGCCCGACTCGAAATAGATTCGGAACCACTCCCACTGGAGGAGGAAGAAGGCGACGCGCGAAGGGGGTGAATCCAGGCCCCAGCCTGGCCACCATCCGTTGGGCGCGACGAACAGGGCGAGAAAGCCCGCTTCCAGCAACATTCCGTCGGACTGGTAGCCGGAAAAATCGCCCGCCGCCGCCACGAAAGCCAGAAAGCACACCCAGCAGACCAGGAACGAGACGCGCGGCCAGACATTGGCGAACGCCAGCACGGATGCGATCAGCCCGGCCCAGACCACAACCATCATGGCGTGCGAGCTGGAAGAGAACCAGAACAGGGTCGGCGCATACCAGAAGCGCAGCATCCCGGGCGACTGCCGCTGAATTGCCTCCAGCAACTTCCCTGCGGGCAGGATCCCTTCAGGTCCAATCAATCCGCGGATCTGAAACAACAGCGCCAGGAACGCAGAAAAGTAGATGCCGGCCAGCGCACGCAGAAAGATCCAGCGCGGGGCAAAACGGTTACCAGGGCCGGAGTCCCGATCGAACATCCACCGGATGAGGTTCAGAGGCGTAGATGCCATTTGTCCGCTCAATCCCGAGCGACGAATCTTCTGGGAGTTCTCCTGCGATCATACGGCGTCGGAGTCTCAGGACGAACGGGGCCGAACAAAGATGGTGACGAGGCAAAACAGGAAAATGACCGCGATCAGGGTCTGGGAGATCACGCAATAGAGGCACCAGACCTCCAGAACGTGCGCCTCGATGTGACTGAGGTAGAGGGCGAAGCCCAGGGCCCCGGCGGCCAGCAAAAGCGTCAGCCAGCGCTGCCGGAACAACGCGAAAATGGCGATGGCCAGATACCCCAGAATTCCCACGGTGGCCACGGGAAATCCCGTCCGGGGGGCGGGCCCGGACATGGCGTCCGGATGCCGCGCCGCGCGCAGGTGCCAGATAATCCCTGGCACCACAGCGTAGGAGCTGCGGTTCACCGTCCCGCAATCCCAATGAGAATTGATGTCGCAGGGCTCGGCCCCGGTCGAATAATGCACGTGCAGCGCAAGCGCAGACACAACGATGCCCGCAACAGCCAGAACTACGATCACATAACGCATGACTTAACAGGGTACAGCCGTGGAGGCCGAACCGGGAGTTCGTTCAGCACCTCTGGCGGGCCACAGGCTACGGACTACTGGAAGAAAACGATCAGGCCAAACAGGAACAGCCAGAAGACGCCCATGGCGTGCCAGTACCATGCCGTGCAGTCCACGGCGATCTGCCGCATTTCCACGCGCCGCAGCCGAAACATCGCAGCCAGGGCAAACACCAGAGCCGCCAGCCCAAGGAACAGGTGAACGGCGTGGACGCCGGTGACCAGATAGAAGAAGTAGCTGTTGGGGTTGGTCGCGAAATAGAGGCCCTGGGAAGCCAGCTGCCGCCAGGCCATCCACTGCCCCGCCAGGAAAAGGCCGCCCAGGCCGATCGTCGCAATCAGCCAGGGAGCCGCGCGCCGCACCGCCGGCCGTCCCAGCCCCAGCCACTCCTCCATGATGTCGATCTCATGAAAAAGCTGGCGCCGGGCGATTTCCATCGTGAACGCGGAAAGCAGCAGGATGGCCGTGTTGATCCACAGGATCGGCGGCGCGCTCAGCGGGTGCCAGTCCGAGACGACGTTATCGCCGGGGGCGATGTGCACGGAGCTTTGGCGCACGAAGAATGCGCTGACCAGCACCGCAAAGAAGACCAGGTCCGCTGCGAGGATCGAGAACACCGCCATCCGGTAGCGGATCAGCTGTTCCCGCGGTCCATGCCGGCGCGAATGCCGCGAATCCCAGTTCTCGTCCCCTCCGCCGCCGCCCGTGGGCCGGCGATCGACCGGCGGCTTGCCGCCAAATCCCGGATCTTTCCGTTCCGTTTCGACTGTGTGACGGGTGAACGTGGCGGGCATGGGGGCTCCGTACGAGTTCTAAAAGCTTATACCGGTTTGGATGAGGAAGAACACATCCTGGACAGGAACGGCTGTCAAAAAGGTTTTTTTGACGCCCACTGCGGACGATAGTCCTCATCCGAACCGGCTTCCGGTCCATAGCAATAAGGACCCGTGCTGATCGTGGGATGCTCCCCGGGCGACCACTCGAGCGTCGTCGCCCGCCACGGATTCGCGCCACTCGGCGCCATCTTCGCGCGCGCGCTCCAGAAAAGGTTGAAAAGGAACACCAGCTGCGCCGCTCCGAGCAGAAATGCCGACCAGGTGATTCCGGTCTCGACCGGAATCAGCTTCGCGAACGACTCCACGGGACCTGTGAGCTGCGCATAATGCCGCGGCTCCCCGGCCAGCCCCGCCTGATACATCGGGAAAAATGTCCCGTAGGCGGCAATCAGCGAAACCCAGAAGTGAATCTGCCCCAGAACCTCATTCATGCGCCGCCCCGTCAGCAGCGGATACCAGTAGTAGATCCCCGCAAAAATCGAGAAGACTCCTGCCATCGACATGACCAGGTGGAAGTGGCCCACGACAAAGAAGGTATTGTGCAGATACGCGTCGAGCCCGGGTTGGGCCAGAATCGGGCCCGTCAGCCCGCCGGCGATGAAAAAAGAGATGAACCCGAGCACGAACAGCAGCGGTGTGTTGACCTGCAGCCGCCCGCGGAACGTCATCGCCAGCCACGTGAGCACCTCGGCTGAGCTGGGAATCGCGATCGCCATCGTCGTGAGCCCGAAAGCGGTTCCGGCGTACGGATTCATGCCGGAGACGAAGATGTGGTGCCCCCATACACCCAGCCCCAGCACACCAATCAGCAGCGTCGACACGACCATCAGCCCATACCCGGGGACCGGTCGCCGGGTGAAGTTCGCCAGCAGCGAAGACGCGAGCCCCATTCCCGGCAGCACGACGATGTAGACCTCCGGGTGGCCGAAGAACCAGAACAGGTGCAGCCACAGCATCGGCGAACCTGTTCCAGCCGCCTGTGGAATCCCGTTCACGACCAGGCCAGCCGGGAGAAAGAAGCTCGTTCCCATGTGCCGGTCGCTCAGCAGCATCGTCGCGGCCAACAGCAATGCGCTGAACGCGATTACGGTCAGGCCGGAACTCACCAGCCACGACCACACCGTGAGCGGAAGCCTGCGAAAGGTCAGCCCGGGTGCACGCCGGGTCAGAATTGTCGCGAGAATACTTGCCGACCCCAGCACCGCCGCGAGACAGAACAGCGTGATCGCTACCAGCCACAGGTCCATGCCTGTGGCCTGCCCCGGCCCCGTTGCGGCTAGTGCGCTGAGCGGCGGATAGCTCGTCCAGCCTGCAATCGGCGCACCCTCCGGCACAAAAAACGCCGCGAGCAGAACCAGCAGGGAAGCGGCCGTGACCCAGAATGCCGCCGCATTCAGCCGCGGCAGCGCCATGCCCCTGGCACCGATCTGCGCCGGCAGGACCAGATTCGGAAACGCGCTTTGCGGGACGACTGTGAGGACGAAGAACACCATCAGCGTCCCATGCATCGTGACCAGGGCCAGATAGTCCTCGGGCTTGATGACTCCATGCAGGGGAATGGCCAGCTCCGGCCAGGTCCGATGGATGCGCATCAGCAGGGACAGCAACGTGCCAATGACCACCGCCACCAGTCCCAGACCCAGATACAGCCTCGCCAGCGCCTTCGGCTCTGTCGTCACGATCTTCATTGCGCATGCTCCCGCGCCGCCAGCCAGGCGTCGAACTGCTCCCTGGTCACCACGCGCATGCGGGCCTGCATCCGGTAATGCCCCAATCCGCATACCTGGCTGCACAGAATCGCGTAATCGCCTGGTGTTTCCGGCGTGAACTCCAGATGCCCTGTCATCCCCGGGATCGCATCCTGCTTCAGCCGCATTCCTGGCACAAAGAATCCGTGGATCACGTCCTGGGTCCGCAGCGTGATCTCGACCGGCTGCCCCGCCGGCAACATCATTACCGACGACACTACGTCATCGGCCGCTTGCGGATCCGCCGGATCGAGCCCCAGAGGATTGCCCGCCGGCGCGCTGACGAGGCTCGGTCTCGTCACGCCAAAAATGCCGTCGCGACCGGGATACCGGAAATACCACTGGAATTGCACACC
>DASZYN010000712.1:0-10646 GCA_035545435.1 Acidobacteriaceae bacterium
GTCGTGCCGCTGGCGCGGCACCGCTTCGCGGGAGGCACCCGATCATCCGGTCGAAGCCCTGGTTCTTATGTGAAAGAGAAGCAGGTCCCTCCGCTTCGCTGCGCTTTGGTCGGGATGACAAGCTGAGGAAGCAGGTCCCTCCACTTCGCTGCGCTTCGGTCGGGATGACAGGCTGAGGAAGCAGGTCCCTCCACTTCGATCGGGGTGACACGCGACACTAGGCCGTCGCGACCTCCTCGATCAGTTCGTCGGCGTAGCGTTCGCGATCCTCCGGAACAATCAGGACCGGCATGGGAGCCGCAGCGATCACCTGCGCGACCGTGCTGTGGTCCAGATCGTGCTCGGTGTGGGCGGGGGAGGGAGCGCCCATCACGATCAGATCCGGATGCAGCTTCTTCGCCATCTGCACGATCATCCGCGCCGGATCGCCGCCGGTGACGGCGTGGTCCACCGGCACGCTGTGCGACTCATCGAACGGGGCGAGGAAACGCAGACGCTCGAGGCAGTTCGGACACTCCATATGCCGTCCGCAGCGCGCCGAGTGCACAACGATCAGGTGCGCGGCGGTGACTCTCTGTGCGTAGTGCAGCGCGCTCAGCGAGGCAGGAGAAAAATCCATCGCGGTCAGCACATTTTGCCAGCGCCCGAACTTGCGCGGCTTTTTCGGGTCGTCCGGCGCCACAGCCAGAATCGGGCACGGCGAGTGCGCCAACAACTGCCGTGTGACCAGTCCGAGAGCGGCGCGGCCTGCGCCGGTGACGGCTTTTGTCCCCAGCACGAGGAGCGCTGCCTTGTGATCGCGCAGAGAAAGGAGGATCCGTTCGCAGACGATGCCCGTCTCCACGCGCGAGTGCACAGGGATGCCCTGCTTTTTTACTTCCGCTTCAATCCGTGCCAGTTCCGCCTTCGCAGTTTTGTCGTGGTCCACGGCCGGCGGAGCGCCTTCGGGGAACGCATATCCAACGGGATCGATCACGTGGACCAGCAACAGCATGGCGTGCTGCTGCCGGGCCAGCTCCTGAGCGCAGCGCAGAGCCGCGGAGGACTGCTCGCTGAAATCAACCGCCGCCACGATCGTTCTGAACGGAAACTTCTTCGCGGCATGCAGCCAGGTGGTCTTGCCCGGTTTCTCCGGGATGTGTCCCCTCGTTGCTGGCATGGCCGATGCCCTCCCTTGTCACACACTGGGCTTTCCCTGAAACCTACGCTCCACGAACAGGGGGCATCCGTGACAAAGGTCACCCGTTTCTGTGACCCCTAACACACGCATTTTCAAGGAAGCAGTTGCGCGACGTTTCGGACGAAACTGCGCGGAGAATTTTGTCGCATCCACAGAAACGGGTATGTGCAGGCGAACTCCCTCGACGCTGGGAGGGCCTTAACGTCGCAAGCGCAGTGCACCGGCGATGGTGCGGCTGGGCACAAATCCACAGAAGGCGCTCTGCCTGCGCTTCCATGCAATCGCAACAAAAAAGGTGCAACTGACTGTTACAGTTGCGCTGGTTGCGGCCGCGCGCTGCGCGACAATTCACCACATATTCGCAGGGTTGGTCAGAAAGCCAGGCTATACTGACCGCAATTCCATACAAAGTTGTAAGTTCCTAAAGCTTTTTTTCTTTCGAGGCCAGCCCAACATGATCAGAAAAAGCGACGCCTTCGGTGTCTCCGCGCCCGTTTCTTCCCATCGCCGCAACCTTTCATCCCTGCTGCTGACTGCAATTTTTCCTCTGCTGATTCTGTTTTGCGCATTCACTGGGATGAATTCAGCGTTTGCGCAGTCGGTGGGCACCGGCACGATCACCGGTACGGTCACAGACAAGACTCAGGCCCTCGTCACCACGGCTTCCGTGCTGGTGACCAATATGGATACCGGGGGGAGCCGGACGCTTCCCGTCAATGGCGCCGGGATTTACGTCGCGCCGTTCCTGCAGCCCGGCCACTACACAGTGCGGGTATCGGCGGCGGGTTTTGCCACGGTGGAGCAAGCCGGCCTTCTTCTTGCTGTTGGACAAACGCTGACCGTGGACGCCAGCCTTCCCCCCGCGAGTGTCTCCTCTCAGGTTCTGGTCACCAGCGAGGCGCCGGTCCTCGACACGCAGAAGACCGAAGTCTCGCAAAACCTCGATGCTACGGTGATCTCCAACCTGCCGGTCAATGGCCGCCGGTGGGACAACTTCGTGCTCATGACGCCCAACGTTGCACCCGATGGCAACAGCGGCCTGATCTCGTATCGGGGAATCTCCGGCCTCTATAACAGCAATCAGGTGGACGGGGCCAACAACAACCAGGCCTTCTTTTCAGAAGCCCGTGGCCGAGCGATTGGTTCGCCCTACGTGTACAGCCAGGATTCTGTGCAGGAATTCCAGTCTGCGGTGTCGGGTTACAGTGCGGAATTCGGGGGCGCCGCCGGTGGCCAGATCAATGCGGTCACGAAGTCGGGGACCAACAGCATCCACGGCGACCTTTTCTACTACCTGCGCTACCCGTCGCTCAATGCGCTGGACTCCTACAGCAAGTCGCAGGGCCTGGCGAATCACAACCCTCTTCTGCTCACCCAGCCGGTGCATCAGCAACAGCAGTTCGGCGGCAGCGTGGGCGGCCCGATTCAGAGAGACAAGCTCTTCTACTTCTTTACCTACGATGGTTTCCGCAAGGTCAACCCGATTTTCTACACGTCATCGGTGTCCGGCCCCACGGTGCTCGGCTACGCAAACTCCACCACGACCTGCCCCACACCGCTGACCACGGCCCAATGCACGGCGGCGGCTCAGTACCTCGTCAGCCTGCAGAACTCGTATCCGCGCAACATTAAGCAGGACATCTTCTTTCCCAAGCTCGACTATCAGGTCAACGACGCCAACCACGTGAGCGTTTCGTTCAACTGGCAGAATTTTCACGAGCCGAACGGCTACAACACGGCGGTCCAGTCCAATAACGGCTCGGTCACTTCGAACGGTACGGCGGATTTCCATAGCCGCTTCCTGGTCGGCACATGGAGCACGGCCATTCGGCCGACCATCGCGAATGAGGTCCGTTTCCAGTGGTCACGCGATCTTGAGACCGACGGCACCAACTCGCCGGGGCCGGCGGTGAGCATCTCCGGCCTCTCAGGGTACGGCGAAACCAGCGCTTTGCCGCGCGCCGCGTTTCCCGATGAGCACCGCATCGAGTTTGAAGATATTCTCTCCACCACCTTCGGAAAGCACTCGCTGCGCTCCGGAGCCGACCTGAACTTCATCCACGAAATTCTGATCAATCTTTTCCAGGGCGACGGCAGTTACTCCTACTCTGCCGGCAGCGCTGCCAGCTCCTTTGCGGCCTGGGTTCAGGATGTCTACTCGGTGAACGGCGGAAAGCACTACACCTCTTTTACCCAGGTCAACGATCCAATCACGCACATCGGCAAAGACGATTTCTGGAATCCTGACCTGGCGTGGTTCTCTTCCGACACCTGGAAAGTTCTGAGCAATCTGACCGTCACTCTCGGCCTGCGT
The DNA here is from genome assembly GCA_035545435.1 of Acidobacteriaceae bacterium. Taxonomy (GTDB): domain Bacteria; phylum Acidobacteriota; class Terriglobia; order Terriglobales; family Acidobacteriaceae; genus Palsa-343. The sequence goes on from DASZYN010000712.1 coordinate 3,495, forward strand.
TACGATCTCCAGCTTGTGCCGCAGCCGCCCAAGCCGAACACGACCAGCGCTTTGGCGACCTATTACACCGACACGATCAACATCAATCATCACGAGATCCAGCCTCGCATCGGGTTCGCGTGGTCTCCGCTCCACAACACGGTGGTCCGCGGCGGGTACGGTCTCTTCTATGGGCTGACCTCCAACAGCACCTACTACACCATGCGGGTGGAGAACGGCGTCTTTCAGCAGCAGTACAACGCCACCCCCACGACCAGCTGGGCGCCGACCGCTCCGAATGTGCTGTTCCAGCCACCGGGTCCGCCTCTGGCCGCGCCTTTTGCGGGAGCCTCTACGCCCGAGGTTGTCAATACGGGAGCCAGTCTCGCTGCACTCGCTTTCCGCGGCCTTGATCCTCATTACACGAATCCTTACTCGCATTCGTTCGATCTGGGCGTCGAGCAGCAGCTTCCGGGCAAGATGACGGTTTCCATCGGTTATGTCGGCAATCGCGGAATGCGGCTGCCCATCTTCATCGATACAAACCTCGCCCCGGCGACCACGAGCAAGACGTATGACATCACTTCGCCGACGGGCGCTACCAGCGGCACGGTGACGGTGCCGTTCTACACCGCACGTGTAACCACCGCGGACGCCGCGATCCTGACGGGATTCAGCGTGGTGAATTCGTGGTACCACTCCATGGCGTTCACCTTCCACAAGCCGTTCTCGCATGGCCTGGAAGTGGTGGCGAACTACACCCTGGCTCATGCGACCGACGGTGGGCAGGTGTCGGGCGTGAATGGAACATTCAACGGTACCGATACACCGATCAATCCGTTCAACCTGAAGGAGGAGTATGGCCGCTCCGACCTCGACATGCGCGAGCGTTTTGTGGGCAGCCTGGTGTACGCACCCACCTTTAACATCTCCTCACAGGTTGGGCGCTATCTTGCCAATGGCTGGTTGATCTCGGGCGGGGCCACCGAACAGACCGGCTTCCCGCTCACCGCCTTTATGGCCAACTACCCGTCGGGCGCGCCGGATGGTGGCGTCAGCGGCGCGGAACTGAGCCTGTTCAACTCACCCACCGGTGGGCGCGCGCCCCATGTGCCCCGCAATGGGTTCCCCGGTCCTGGCGCACGCAATATCGACGCGCGTGTCAGCCGCGACCTCCCCATTCACGAGAAGGTCAAATTCCAGATCACGGGCGAGGCCTTCAATCTCGTCAACCACCCGAACGTTCTCGGCGTCAATTCGACGGCGTTCTCCTATGCCGCGGCGGGATCGGGCGTTTGCGCCGGCCACACCAACGCGTGCATCTATCCCTACCCAACGCAGCGTTTCGGAGCGACCACATCCACCAGCAGCACGCTGTATGGAGCTCGCCAGCTGCAGTTTTCCGCCAAGCTGTTCTTCTAAGACCGCGATTTCGCCACAACAGAAAACCCCTGCCTGCGGGCAGGGGTTTGTTTTTTGCAGTTGAGGAGAGGTTCGACGTTCCCCTTCAGTTTCGTGGCTTGCGCTAGACCCGCTCGATCGTCACCGACTCAAGCACCACGGGCTTGACCGGCTTGTCGGAGCGCGCCGAGACCTTGGAAATTTTGTCCGCGATCTCCTGGCCTTCGACGACTTCGCCGAAGATGGTGTGCTTTCCGGTGAGCCACTCCGTGCCCGCTACCGTGATAAAGAACTGCGAACCGTTCGTATTCGGGCCGGCATTGGCCATCGCCAGCTTGCCCTTTTTGTCGAAGCGGTGCGGAGATCCTTTCGTCTCGTCTTCAAACTTATAGCCAGGCCCGCCCATGCCGTTGCCGGCCGGGTCGCCGCCCTGGATCATGAAGTCGGGAATGACACGGTGGAAGATCGTTCCGTCGTACAGCTTGTTGGTGCTCTTTTCTCGCGACACGGGATGCGTCCACTCGCGCTTGCCCTCGGCCAGATCGATGAAGTTTGCTACGGTCTTCGGCGCATCCTTCTCAAATAACCGGGCCACGATCGTGCCTTCGCTGGTCTTCATCACTGCATACGTACCGGGCTGACGCGACATAACAACTCCTTCTCTCGTTTTGTGGGATTTTTGATGAATCTGAAAACTTATTGGGGTGCGGCCTGCAAACCCGCAGGCGCCGCAGGGACTGGCTGGCCGGCCGGAATCACCGTGACTTTCTTCAGCGTCACGGGCTCGAGCGGCTTGTCGTTGCTGTCGCGATTCACGCGCGCAATGGCCATCGCGACACTTACGCTGTGATCGTCACACTGCCCGAAGATCACATACTTCTGATCGAGAGACGGCTGTGGGCCTTCGGTGATGAAGAACTGCGACCCGTTTGTGTTGGGCCCGGAATTCGCCATAGCGAGGCGTCCCGGTACGTCGAAGTTCAGCGCGGGGTCGAATTCATCGTTGAAGCTGAAGCCGGGATCGCCCTCGCCCGTGCCCAACGGGTCCCCGCCCTGGATCATGAAGCCGGGAATGACGCGATGGAAGGTGGTGTTGTCGTAGTAGGGGCGCTTTGTCTTTTGTTTGGTGGCCGGGTCGGTGAATTCCTTCGTTCCGGTTGCGAGTCCCACGAAGTTCGCAACGGCGACGGGAGCCTGCTTGTCGTAGAGCCTGCAGGTCATCTGGCCCATGCTGGTGTCGAACAGGACGGTTGCACCGGTGGGCTGCGGTCCCGGATGCTCCTGCGCGCCGGGCGCATCGGGCAAAGCCTGCGAGGAGGTGGCGGGAGCTGATTGCGGCGTGGATGGAGGAGTCTGGGTCTGGCCGGGCGAGTCCGGCGTGGACTGCTGTGCGAAGACCGAGCCGGCCATCAGGAACGCGGCTGCGACGATAGCGCTGCGCATTGGGGAGCTCACAGCCACCAGACTATCGCAATGCGGGGACCTGGTGGGTTGCGAGCGGTGCCTGAGGGGTCATCGCGTTTTTGGCCTGTCCTTTACGACCTTGCGCTCGCTGGATGGCTGCAGCACGAAAAGAATGGCCACGCCCATGTAGACCAGGTCGCCCATGGGCACGAAATGGCGGTAGTAGTAGTGCGCCGCCATGGCCGCGAGCCCCGCGAAGAACGCCAGCTTCCGCGAGCGCAGGAGCGGCGCCACCACGGCCAGGGCGTCGCACACGGTGATGATGACCCAGTCGGTTGGAAACCGATAGGGCAGCTTGTAATTCGGGAAATGCCGCAGGAGCACGGGTACAGCAATGACCAGCAGAGCCACCCGGCAGATGAGACTGACGATGACCCGAAAGGTTTGCTTCGTTTCTGCCTGCACCGATCCAGCCTACGATAACTGCGCTCGCGCTTTTATTTGCCGGTATAAATCACGTGCCAGATCGAACCAGACCCGTCATCAGTGACGAACAGGGAACCATCGTTCGCCACGGTGACGCCTACAGGCCGTCCCCATACTTTTCCATCGGGCCGGACAAATCCGGTGAGGAAATCCTCGTACTCGCCGGTGGCATGGCCATTCTTCATCGGCACGCGAATGACTTCATATCCGGAGCGCGGCTCCCGGTTCCACGATCCGTGCTCCGCTGCAAATCCGTCGCCTTTGTATTCCGCCGGAAATTGCGAGCCTTCATAGAACAGCATCTCCAATGAAGCGAAATGCGGATTGACCAGCACATCCGGAGTGATCACTTTGCCCTTCAGTTCCGGATGCTTGCCCTCCTGGCGAGGATCCTGCACGCCGCCGTTGCTGCTCATGTAGTACCAAGGCCAGCCGTAGAAGCCGCCTTCCTGCACGTGCGTGATGTAGTCCGGCACGAGATTGTCGCCGAGCATGTCCCGCTCGTTCGTGGAGCACCACAGCTCGCCGGTTGTGGGATTGATCGCTTCACCGACGCAGTTGCGGATGCCCGATGCATAGACCTTGACGAACTTGCCTTCCGGCGTGAACTCCAGCACGTCAGCGCGATGGAACTCCTCGGGATGGGTGTCGGAGTCGTCGTCGTTGGAGTGGGAGCCGACCGAGACGAACATCCGCTTCCCGTCGGGGGAGAAAGCGATGTCACGGGTCCAGTGGCCGCCTCCACGAAGACGCCCGCCGCCGGGCAGGTCGGTCAGTTTCTGGGCGGGGCCGCTCGCTTTCAGGTCGCCGGCGTGATACGGGAAGCGCACCACGGAGTCTGTGTTTCCGATGTAGACCCATTTCGGATCTTTCGCCGGGTAGAACTGAATGCCGAACGGCTGGCTAAGACCGTCGGCAAAGGTCGATACTTCTTTCGGCTTGCCGTCGGCTCCGACGCCACGGAACACCATGATCTTGTTCTGATAGCTGAGGGCGACGAACAGATCGCCGTTGGGCGCGGTACGGATCAGGCGCGGCTGATCGAGACCGGTGTAATACAGCTCAACCTTGAAGCCGGAAGGGGCCTGCGGCCAGGCATCCCTGGGGCGCTCCACCATCTCTGCGCCGTTGTCTACGCCTTTGGTCGCATAGGGAGCGGGCAGGTCGGCCGTAGTCAAATGCCGCCGGACTCCGGGATGCTCTTTGCTGTGATCTGTAAAGGCAGCCTGCCCGGTGAGGACGTTCTGGGCCAACGAGGGAACCGTTGCCATTGCTGCTGCCATCGCCGCGCCAACGGCAAACGTCGCCGTGAACTTCTGCATTGTTCCTCCAGAGGGTTGGGGAATTCTGGGACCTTCGCGCCTGCTTCCAGCTTACCGCTCCGCCTTCCCTCCACTCGGGACAGGCAGGGATTTGAGTTCGCCAGGATGATTCATCGCACGCTGCAACAGAGCGGTGGGAATGGTTCCGGTGAGGACCGCCTCATTGCGGTGGCGCTCGACGACGATGCTGTTAATCAGGGCACGCGCGTCGGAGTCATACGAACCTGCGCCAGGCGTGTTGGCCATCGATTTCACCAGCACCAGGATGGTTTGCAGCGACTCCGTCGTGTCCGCGGCCGCTGCATCCGAGGGCGCGATCTCTGTCACTCGAACGTGAATTTTGCCGATCCAGGTGAGGGCTGCGAGGAATGTCGAGTCCGGCGGCAGAGGGAGTTTCAGCCCCAGCACACGCGCCCCGCCATTGGCCAAAGGCTGCCCGATTTGTCCAATTCCCCAGGCGACGGAGAGAAGCGGAAGTTTCGAATAGTACTTCGAGAGCAGCGAGGACCCGGAGAACGGCAGCGCCGCGGTGCGGTACCGATCGATCATGGAGTGAATCTGCTCGCTGGAGGGTGTGTTGCTCACGGCCACGCTGTCGTAGCCCAGGACAACAACGCGAACGGTACGGCCCTCGCTGGGGACGTTGTAGATGGTGTGGCCTGCGTACGGCTCCTGCGATTGTGCGATGCCCGTGAGATAGTCAGCCAGCTTGTGCCCGTCAAAGTGCCCGATGAAGACCTCGCTGAAAGCCAGAGCGCCGTTCGGGCCGTTCGGGTTCGGCATGCGATGCACGGCGAAGGCGACCTCATCCAGATCGTGCTCGAACTGGATACCGGTCGCATCGATGAAATGCTGGTAATCGGGCGAATGCTGGACGGGATGCTGATCGAAGTGCGTAGCGGTGCGCAGAGGGCGCAGATTGAAGTAGATAATCCCGTCCGATTCGGGCAGCAGGCGCGCTGCCTCCGGCGGAGCTTCTTTGCGAAGGTAAATCGCCCCAGCTAACAGCAGCAGGACAACAAGCACAATGGCGATGGACAGCTTCGTGCGCCGATGGGTCATCGAGAGGGCCCCCCGGTGTTCCGGGAGGCAGCGCTATCCATCTTCTCATTTGCCGCCTTTTCCGGCACGTCGGGCAGCGTCGCCGGTGTGATTGCCGCGCCTCTTTGCGTGTGATATTTTCAATCCTGGACCTTCCGCAAATGGACACCGTGGTGTGCCTCAGGACGGGGGTTCGAGCAAGTTCCGGGCTGGCGTAGCTCAGCTGGTAGAGCATCTGATTTGTAATCAGAGGGTCGGGGGTTCAAATCCCTTCGCCAGCTCCAGTTCTTCCGGCCTCGGACCGATGAGGGTCGGATCCCTTCGCACAGGTGGCCGAGTGGTTAATGGCAGCAGACTGTAAATCTGCCGCTCTTTGGAGCTACGGAGGTTCGAATCCTCCCCTGTGCACCAGGATTTTGCGCCCACCAGGATTGGAACGCGCCGGTGAGCGCGAGGATTTTCGAGGGTTGGCCGATGCGAGTTGCGGATGGAAAGCGCAAACTGATAGCGCTTGCGTTCCTCGCCGTAATCGCCGCTCTCGCGTGGTACACGATGGACGCCGGGAAGGTCCGGCTGGTGGTTTTGATTTTGCTGGGAGGTTTCGCTCTTCGCATTGCCCTCACCGCCGGTACTCAGCGGAACGATTTAGAGGGAGAGGGGCGGCACCAGGGTTCGTAGTTGCTGTAAAGGCTGATGTAGCTCAGTTGGTAGAGCACTCCCTTGGTAAGGGAGAGGTCACCGGTTCAATCCCGGTCATCAGCTCCAGATTTTGAGCAGTACCCAATACAGCGTTCAGCGATCAGAGTTTTCCACCTGAGAGCTGAACGCTGCGCAGTGTGCGGGAGTAACTCAGTGGTAGAGTCACAGCCTTCCAAGCTGTTGGTCGCGGGTTCGATTCCCGTCTCCCGCTCCAAAAACTCGAAGAAGGTGGCGTCTTGAAAGGGCACGGATTCAGCTTTCCCGATCCATCGCAAAATCCAGGGGCCCCGGTCCCTGCAATCAGTCCCTCGGAGGGAAGTCACCCAACGATGTACCAGCAGGCCAGCATCCCCGTTCAGGACGAGAAGACCTATGCCGGCGTGCGGCACGCGATTGACGAGGCCTTCGCCCCTGCGCAGGCCGCAGTATTTTTGAAGAGCGTGGGAGGGGCGAGGCTGCGGGTCCGGCAGTTCGAGTCGGTGCTGGCCCACGGGCTGCTTGGCGCCGACGCCCGGAAGAGCTATGCCGCTCTCGGCGATTCCGACCGCGGCCAGATTCGCGAACATTACCTGCGCCAGGTGGAGCGCGTCGCCCCCGAAATCCGCCAGAAGTTCTACCGGCTTTACGCGAGCTACTGAGTCCGGAGTAAGTTCCAGATCATTTTTGAGAGGAAACACGCATGGCGAAGGAAAAGTTTGACCGGTCGAAGCCGCACGTGAACGTGGGGACGATTGGGCACATCGATCACGGCAAGACGACGTTGACGGCGGCGATCACGAAGGTGCTGTCGAAGCACAATCCGAAGATTGCGTTTCGCTCG
>DASZYN010000713.1:0-2641 GCA_035545435.1 Acidobacteriaceae bacterium
GGTCGACGACGGATCCACCGACAACACTGCGGCCGTAGCTTCGGCTCACGGTGCGACTGTCCTGTCCTCTGCGCCGCTGCCAGTCGGCTGGAATGGCAAGACCTGGGCGTGCGCGCAGGGCGCCCACCAGGCGATCGGAGAACTGCTTCTTTTTTTAGACGCCGACACGTGGTTCTTGCCTGGGGGCCTGGATCGCCTCATCGCCCGGTGGCAGCGGGCGCAGGACCCAAACCTCATTCTCTCGCTCCTGCCCTGGCATGCCATCACTGCAATGTACGAGCAGCTTTCGCTCTTTTTCAATCTGCTCATGGCTTCCGCCGGGTTTGCCATATTTGCGCGTCCGCGCCTCTTCGGGCAATCACTGCTCGTGACCCGGCAGATGTACAACGCCGCGGGAGGACACGCGGTGGTCCGTGGTGCGGTTCTTGAAAACCTTGTCCTCGCGGATTGCTTCCGAGAAGCCGGCGCACGACTGGTTTGTCTTGCTGGCGCCGGCACGCTGCATATGCGGATGTTTCCGGAGGGCCCGCATCAGATGCGCGAGAGTTGGGTGAAAGGGTTCGCGCAGGGCGCTGCCAACTCCGAGGGTCTGGTTATTGCCTGGTCGATCATGTGGATCTCGGGCCTCTGGTCGACCGTTGCGCTGCTGCTGTCCCCAATCGATTACGGCCGTATCGAACTGCTCCTCGTCTATCTGTTGCTGGCCGCGCAGTTGGCGTGGCTCAGCCGCCGCGTCGGCAACTTCAGCCTCCTGACCTGCCTTTTGTATCCGGTGCCTCTGGTCTATTTTTGTTCGGTCTTTACTGTCTCCGTAGTACGTCGCTCCCTCGGTTATACGAACACATGGCGCGGACGTGAGGTATGAGTGCGCTGGTCTGGGGGGCAAATCTGCTCGGCTGGCCCGCGATCCATCTGTCCATCTCCAGCCTCTTCTTTCGCCTCCCTTCACAAGGGTTCGACAAGGATTGCTGGTTAACGACCGCGCGCCGATGGGAACTTGATGGCCGTCTCTATCGCAATGGCTTCGGGATTCGCAGATGGAAAGCGTTCCTGCCCGACGGCGCACCCTGGTTGGGCGGCTTCCCGAAGAAACACCTCCATAGCCACGATCCCGCATACCTGAACCGATTCCTGCTGGAAACCCGGAGAGCAGAACTCGCGCACTGGTCCATGCTCTGCTGTTTGCCTGTCTTCTTCCTGTGGAACCCGCCCTGGGCATGCTGGGTGATGACTGCGTACGCTCTCGCGGCCAACCTGCCCTGCATTGTTGCGCAGCGATACAACCGGCTGGTACTTCGGCGTCTCCTGCTGATGGAAAGCCGGGGTCAGGCCAGGCCATGACCCTGTCGGGGCGGAGGTCTCAGCCCTCCGGTACGCGCCGCTATCTCGTCCATCTATTCCTCACGCGCGGCGAGAACCCCGAAGATCGCCACTACGGGCTTCGCATCCAGCTCTGGACACCGCGCGGGGCTTCTCGCGCGCCGTCCCGCGAGCGGCTCTTCGAAGATGAGTATGAACTGATTCGAGCCGTCAATCCTATTCTTCCGCACGGATCTGATGTACGTCATGTCCTCAACGATATTGAGGGCCCGGAGGGCTTTCTCTACCTGCTCCATTTGAGTTCCGAGCAAGCCGCCGCTTTGGGCTGGTGGGATTAGCGATGCCCTATGGCCGATGCGCGTCGGTATGCCATGGGGTCAGTCTGGTGCGCCAAAGGCGCCGGATTGCCGTTGTCATGCGGGGGGTGCTTTGTCATGCAAAAAAGCCCGAAGAAGCGGCCCAAAGGGGAGAAAGCGGTCAAGCCGGACAAATCGGCCTGCCATTTAACCTGCACAGAATCCGCAGGATACATTGCAATTAGGAACTTGCCAAAAATTCTGGCGGAGAGGGAGGGATTCGAACCCCCGATAGCCTTTCGACTATGCCTGATTTCGAGTCAGGTGCATTCAACCGGGCTCTGCCACCTCTCCGCAACCCGCGGTGGGACCGGCTTTTCCGATTATCGCATCTTCTCGATCATCGGTCCTGCCCGCTGACGTGGCGCGCGGTCCTTCAACTTCGCGATCCTTCCGCTGCGCTCCACACCCCACGAGCAAAAGGAAAGGCCTCCCGCCGGGGAGGCCTAAAGGGCAATGCGCGTTTGTCAGAGGACCGGTATCCCCGGTCCCAATTGCGATTCTGCTCGAGCGCCAATGACGCCGCTATGACCCGAATCGGTAGCAGCATCAGGACAGTTATTGTTCCCGCCTCCACGGTGCTCGGCCGGCCCAGCGCGGACCGCAAACGTCATCGGGATTCTTCGTGCCAAACACTCCGGGACCCGCCGCGTCTCCCCACGAACGGAGTGAACTTCTGTGCAACCGTTATGGTGCACTGGTCACTAAGGTAACGCATGAAGAGATTACCCTTATTGGTAAGAATTGTCCCCCTTTAGGGCAATTCCTGCCAACTGCACCTTCATCCCGCGTCAACAAAACGGGACTCTTATCGATGAAAAGGCTCATAAATACGACATATCACGCCAAAAACACAAAGGTAACCTGCTGTTGAAAAGGATGGTGACCCACGTGCCTACACGAGGCACAGGTTATCCGCAAAGTTCAACCTTGAACCGGGGCTGAGCAAGCAGGACCAAAGAAGT
>DASZYN010000714.1:0-2357 GCA_035545435.1 Acidobacteriaceae bacterium
AACACTACGATCTGTCTCCTGCCGTGCATGGGTCCGGCGGAACCCGACATACCGCTTTAAGAGCCTTGCGGACTGGTGAGGCCTGAGCTGATAGAAGCACCATACATCAAAACGCCCGGTTTTGCATTACCCCGGTAAGGCCATAAGAGCCCCGATGACGCCCCCGGCAGGAGGTCTCCAGTCCTCCTCGACGCTGATCCTACGATGTCTCCGCTGCCGTGTCGACTGCCCTCTGGTAATGCCGTCTTCTTTGGTCGTTGAGCCTTCCCGGTTTGGCAATGGGGCAGGAAAACCCATGACTTTGGCGTTACAAAAGTCTCAGGGAACGGGTTCCTGGAGATCCTTGTCACGTTACGTTGAGCTGGACGCGTTCGGAGCGAAGTTTACGACTGCCCAGGGGCTCGCGTCCGGACCGTCGACGTCCGGTTCCGTGAAACGACTTGTTTCCTGGGGCAGCATGGCTCGACGCCGAGAGAGCCAGCGCAGGGAAGTTCGATGAAAGCAGGAAGGCTGACGTGATAACGAAGAGACGGGGTGACTTTGACCCATTGCAATCCTCCTGGTTCTGAACGACTCTGGAACTGAACCAGTCCACTTGAGGAACCCATGCACGAATTTCAGCGAATTCGTCGTCTTCCGGCCTACGTCTTCAACATCACCGGAGAACTCAAAGCAGCCGCGCGGCGCCGCGGAGAAGACATCATCGACTTCGGCATGGGAAACCCTGACGGTGCGACGCCACAGCATATCGTGGACAAGATGATCGAGGCTGCGCGCCGCCCGGAGACGCACCGCTACTCGCTTTCAAAGGGCATTCCACGGCTGCGGCGCGCGATCACGAAATGGTATGCAAACCGCTACGGGATCGATCTGGATCCCGACACCGAGGCGATCGTGACCATCGGATCCAAGGAGGGCATCGCGCACCTGTGCCTGGCCACACTGGATCAGGGAGATGTGGTCATGGTGCCCAACCCCAGCTATCCCATCCACATCTATGGCCCGGTGATTGCGGGTGCAAATATCCGCAGCGTCGCCATCCACAATGCCGACCATTTTCTGGCTGAGCTGGAGCAGGCGATCCCGCTCATGTATCCGCGGCCGAAGATGCTGATCCTGAATTTTCCCGCCAATCCAACGACGCAGTGTGTCGATCTGAGCTTTTTTGAACGGGTCGTGGCACTTTGCCGGCAGCATGGAATCTGGCTGGTGCACGATCTGGCCTATGCCGATATTGTTTTCGACGGCTACCGGGCGCCGTCGGTGCTGGAGGTGCCGGGCGCCAAAGAGATCGCAGTGGAGTTCTTCACGCTTTCGAAGAGCTACAACATGCCTGGATGGCGGGTTGGATTCATGGTTGGAAACCCGGAACTGGTGTCGGCGCTCGCCCGACTGAAGAGCTATTTCGACTACGGGACCTTCACACCGATCCAGGTCGCGGCCATCGTGGCCCTGGAAGGACCTCAGGAGTGTGTTGGAGAGATTCGCGATAACTATCAGAGCCGCCGCGATGCTTTGGTGAGCGGACTCAACAAAGCCGGTTGGGAGGTGGCTTCGCCGAAAGCGACGATGTTCGTTTGGGCGCCCATTCCGGAACCGTGGCGGCATCTTGGCTCGCTGGAGTTTTCGACGCGGTTGTTGAACGAGGCAAAAGTCGCGGTGAGTCCCGGGATCGGTTTCGGTGAATTCGGAGACGGGCATGTGCGCTTTGCGCTGATCGAGAATGAGGAGCGCACGCGCCAGGCCCTCCGCGGAATCCGCCAGATGTTGCAGCGGGAGGGCGTGTCGGCGGCTGCGGCGGTGCGGTGACGAGCGGAGCTCTATGATACGAGTCACCATGATCATGATTCCGTGCGACTCGGACTTCCTTCGATGACCCCGAGCTTCCGCGACGTTCGTTATATCTTTCTGGATCGCGATGGTGTGATCAACCGTAAGGCTCCGGAGGGAAAATACATCGCGCACTGGAATGAACTGAACATGCTGCCTGGAGTCGAGGCGGCCATCGCCGCGCTGAATCGCTCCGAACGGCACGTGATTGTTGTCAGCAATCAGCGAGGGATTGCGCTGGGTTATTACACCGGCGGCGATGTCGAGGCGCTCCACACACGACTTCAGGAGCATCTCGCCCTGCACGGGGCGCACATCGACGCCTTTTACTATTGTCCGCACGACGAGGGCGAATGCGACTGCCGCAAGCCTGGAACCGGGATGTTCCTCCAGGCCTTTCGCGATTTTCCCGGGGCGTCGGCGACAAACAGTCTCGTGATTGGCGATTCGATTTCGGACATTGAAGCGGCGAGGGAGCTGAAGATGCCGTCGATCTTCATCTGCGGAGATCCGTTGACGCAGAAGGC
>DASZYN010000715.1:0-4183 GCA_035545435.1 Acidobacteriaceae bacterium
CAACACTCCACACCTGTTCCGGTGCCGCGCCTGCTACGGCAGAACACGCGAGAGGATCTTCCGCGACGGGAAGCCGTTGCTATCCATATACGCCCCCGGCGGCTTTTCCGACGCAGTTGCGCAGTTCTGGCTGATTGGGAGTCCCAGGCGGCGTTCAGGGCTGGGCGGCCATCCTCGTCGCAGAGGCGCCCGGCGCTTTTGGAAGCCACAGCGCGAGAGGCAGCATGGCGGTTGCCGCCGCCAGCGGAATCAGCAGCCCCGTGCTCAGAGAATGCATATCGGTTGAGACCAGACCCGTAAGACCAGGAAAGAGCGCACCCCCATAGCCGGCCGCGGCAAAAACCCAGCCGGTGTTACGGCTCTCTCCAGCCCGTTCGAGAAAGAGCGCGATGGTCAGGGGGTAAATGGGCGCGAGGGCGAATCCAGTCCAGGAGGCGCCCGTGACCAGAGCCGCCGGGGTGCGCGCCACAACCAGCACCAACGTGCCCAGGCAGGCCGCAACGATCGCCGCCAGGTGGAGACGCCGCTCGCTGACCGAGCGCAGGAACAGCGGAGTCACGGCGCGTCCCACCAGCATCGCCCCCCAGAAACACCCGGCAGCAAGATTGCTCTTCTGAAAATTCCAGAGCACATCGCGGGTGGCATAGGTGGTCATCCAGCCGCCCAGCGTGGATTCGGCTCCGACATAGAGGAACCCGAGGGCAGAGAAAAGCAGAAGCGCCGTCCAGGACAAGCCTGTGACAGCGGATTCCTGCTGCGGGACCGAGGCGACCTTGCGGATGGTGCGCGGTCCAATGAGCAGCGCAAGCAGAGCCGCGCATGCGGCGATGGGAATACAGACGGCCATGGCGGAGAAGTGCCCGGGAATGCGCGCGACTACCAGGGGACACACAGCCGCGCCGGCGCTCCACGAGAGATTGAGCAGCGAAAGCGCGGACCCGCGTGCGTCCGGAAAGAGCCGGCCGACAACGATACTGGTGGACGTCATGGCCATGCCGAGCCCAAGACCAAAAGCGCCAATGGCGAGAATGTCTGACCACGCCGGAACGATCAGCAGGACGGCGCTGCCGCCTGCCATCAGCAGATACCCGGCGGTCAGCGTTCGCCCAAATTGATGGCGGACGAAGAGTGCGCCCGTGGCGCTGCACACAGCCTGGGTTGCGAGGAGCGCTCCGGCCTGTCTGTCGCTGAGACCGTGCAGGGCGGCGATGCGAGGCAGCAGGAGGCCCAGAAGGACCGTCATGGCGCCGGTGTAGAGAAACCCGGCAAACAGGAGCGCCACGGTGACAGCCTCACCGGCTGTTTTATGGCCGCTAAACCGCGACATTGGAATTTTTGGAACGGCTTCCGTTTGCGGATTCCGCGGAAGCTCGCACCACGGCCGTCGTTTCCCGGACGATCAGTTCCGGCTCAACGGCTACTTCGGCGGGGATCGGCTTGCGCGAGTGCAGGTGCTCCAGAAGCAGCTGGGCGGCAAGCTTTCCCATCTGGTGCAGAGGCTGACGAATCGTCGTCAGACTCGGCATCTGATAGGCCGCTTCGGGAATATCGTCGAATCCGATCACGGAAACATCCTGCGGCACCCGCAGTTGCGCATCGTGCAGCGCGCGGATCGCTCCAATGGCAGCAATGTCGTTGAAACAGACCAGAGCGGTGAATTTCCGGTGACACGCGAGCAGTTGCTGCACCACCGGATAACCCAGTTCAGGCGAGGTGAGATCCCGAGTCAGCTGGATGGTCATCTCCGGACGGACCCGAATTCCAAGATCGCGCGCAACCCGCACCAGGCTCTTCCAGCGAACATCGGAATCCGAGCTGAAGGGCTGGCCGCGCATGAAGGCGATTTGCCGGTGCCCCAGGTCGTAGAGGTGACGCAGGGTCAGTTCCCCGGCTCGGGCGTGATCCAGCACAACATTGGTCAGCCCGCGGTGCTTGTGGTGTCCGGCGACGGCAACCGTGGGAACCGTCAGCTGATGCGGAATGTGCGTGTCGACCGCGATGATGCCCTCGGCGCCCCGGCTGGCCAGCATCTGCGGATAGCGCTCGATGAGGTCGGTGCGATGACGATGATGGGCGATGAAGTAGAAGTAGTTCTGGTCCAGCAGGTAATCGCCGATGCCGCTCATCACTTCGGCATGGTAGCCATCGGCGAGAACCGGCACGAGAATACCGATGGTCATGGTCCGCTGACTGCGCAGGGAGCGGGCGACAAAGCTGGGCTGATAGTTAAATTTTTGCGCGGCTTCTCGGATGCGCTGGCGCGTCTTTTCTGGAATCGAACGCCCGGGAACATCGTTCAGAACGACCGAGACGGTCGCCGGATCGAGGTTGAGATACGCCGCCAGCGTCTTTAAGGTTAAGGGCTTGCTTCCATTCTTCACCCCATTCGCTCTGGTGGCCACGTGACGACAACACCTCGATCGCAGTTGAGTTGAACTTTTCCCTGAACCTTTTCGGGTAGCCTGTCGACTGCCAGGCGATCGACCCGATCAGACTCTGAGAGACTCCGGTTCGCCGTTACAACCCCGGAACTTTCGTCCTGACCGCATAGAGCGAAGTATGCGTCAGGATGTACAGAGTCCGGCGATCCGGTCCGCCAAACACCAGACCGGTCGGTCTTTCCGGTACGTCGATTCTCCCCAGGGGGTTTCCGTCTGAACCATATACCAGAATTTGTCCGGCGGCTATCCAAACTTGTCCAGCGCTGTCCTGGGCAAGCCCCTCGCCTCCCGCCTCGGCGAAAAGGTGCAGGTCGTCCATCGATCCGGACGGAGACACCGTGACTTTCCAGGTCTTCTCCTCCGACTCATCGCTGATGTAGAACGGGTGGCCTGGCTCCTGCGGCGCCAGCCGGAACGCACGCAGGACATCGGCCATTTTGGTGCCGTAGTAGAGCTGACCCTGCACGAAATCGTCGCCTGCAGGCAGGAAAATGCTCTGGTCCGGCGCAACATACTGCCAGCGCGGCTGCCTGGGCAGGTCGTGCACCGACCAGGCGTCCACGGGAAGAATCGCCTGCATTGCGGGCCGGGGCGCCGCAGGTTCGGGCTTCAGCAGAGTGACCTGGGTTTCGGGTGCATCGGGCCGCAAGCTGTAAACCGTGCCGTCGCCACCATAAGAAACGACGAGCAGATCGCCGCCTTTGTCGAAGGCCAGATTGACGGGGTCGAGAGGGCTGTCGCGAACAATCTCGGCCTCCTTCGTCTCTGGTTTCCAGTGATAAATGCGCTGCCAGCGCGCGTCGACAAAGTACAGTTGCCCGTGCGGATCGACCGCGGCGCCGGAGATATTGAAGAAACCAGAGGCGAGCTGCGTCACGTGAGCGCCGGGTTCGAGCACCGCGGACGCATCGGCGGACTGCGGCGCTGGAGAGTATTCGGCGGGCACGTCGAGGTTCGCGAATTCGCGCGCTCGCACCTCGTCATGATGCGTGGTGTCGCAGACGCCGTTGTCGAAGGAGACTTTGCTGTCGCTGTCCACATGAACGTTGCGGAGATGGATCTCCTGCGAATCGGAGATCCGAATGGCGCAGGGAAAAGGCTGAAAGCTGCTGACGACGCGATAGCCGTGATAGTTGGCGACGGTGATGTTGGAGGAGTGGGCAATCGAAAGAGGCAAAGCAAAGCCGCTCTCGCCGCGCTCTTCTTCGGTCTGCAGCGCAACGATCTCCCAGTTCTTCACGCCGTCGAGCACCGCCTCGTTGCGCACATGGTGCTCGCTGGACAGTTCGTAGACGTGGCCTGGCGTACTGGTGTTGGAGATGTAGAGGCCCGCCTGAGCGAAGGTGCTCGGGGTCCAGATATCGGCGAAGGTGCCGCCGCCGCCATCCGTGATCCACAGGCTTGGATACTGCCCATCCCAGCGCCGCCGCAGATCGGGATCGGCGGTATGCGTGTTGTTATAGGGATCGATGCGCGAACCGTCGGCTGCATTCGTGCCGTGGCCGCCGAGGAAGCGAACGTCATCCATCAGCGATTCCGGGCCGGCCTTCCAGAGCACGCCGACTGCGCGGCTGTTGATGCCGTTGGTATAGATCCCGATCCCGCTCACGATGTTGGTGCCGCCGCTCGGGGTCTCGAGGATAGGACGCGATGCGCCTGGGCCCTGGTATCCCGGCGTTTCGTCGCGCAGATCGAACTGGGTCATGCTGGGATCGAGCCCGATCAGCACCGTGTCCGGACGC
>DASZYN010000716.1:0-7772 GCA_035545435.1 Acidobacteriaceae bacterium
GGGCCACGTCGACCGCGCGACGAAGCTGCAAACCTTACCAGAGGCCCTCGAATATTTATGGCGGGGCTATCCAATCAAATAGGCACTGGAAAATCTCGCCCCCTCACCAAACCACCGTCGTCACCGAATCCGGCGGCAACAGCACCGCCATCGCCTGATCCCCCAGCAGCACCTGCATCTTCTGCTCGCCGCCCTGCTGATTCGTCAGCACCATAACCTTGCTGCCGTCGGGATTCTCCGCAGCCACGTGCGCGATCCCCGGCAGCTCGCCCCCTCCGGAATTCCACGAAGCGATCACTCGCGCCCCACGCTGCATCGCCCGCGAGTACTGCGCAAAGGCCTTGTACATGCCGCTCCTCGTCACCGCATGCGTCTTCGAGTCCAGCGTCACCAGCCCGCCGCAGCTGAACGGTCCAATGTCCGGCCGCCCCTTCTCGTCCAGCACCAGATTCCAGCTCACGATGCACCGCGCCCAGTTGCGCAAAATGCCGGTAAAGGTCGACGACCATTTGCTCCAGTCCGTCGCATACGCCGGATCGGTGTAGTCCGGACCGCCCTCCGTCCAGTACGCATTCTTCTGCGGAAACATGTCGTGGACGCGCGTCATCGACGACGGCTCGCCCACGTACCCGTGCCACGCCACGCCGTCGACATATTTGCTGACCTCCGGATCGCTCAGCTCGTCCACCGCGCGCCCCCACAGGTCGTAGTTGTGGTCGAGGATCCAGATCTTCGTCTTGAGTCCCGCCTTCTCCAGAGCCGGTCCCAGATGCGCCTTCACGAACTCCATCTCGTATTCCTGGCCCCACAGCGCGGCTGGCATGTTCCCATCCTGCTCCGTGTCCGTCTCGTTCTGCACCGTGATCGCATCGATGGTCACGCCGTTCTTCGCGTAACCCTCCAGGAATCGCCGCATGTACTCCGCGTACGCCGGGAAGTAGTGCCGGCGCATTGCGCCGCCCAGCAGCGTATGGCTCGCCTTCATCCATGCCGGCGGACTCCACGGCGACGAGAAGTAAAACATCTCCCGATTCACCTGGCGCGCCTCGCGCAGCACCGGCAGAATGTACTTCAGATCGTGATCGATACTGAAGTGCGTTAGCTGCGGATCCGGCTGTTCGCTGTCGTCGTAACTGTACGCGGTCAGCGAGTAGTCGCTGGAACCGATCGTCGTACGCCCCACGGAAAGCCGCAGCCCGTTCGGTCCGAAGCAGTCCTCCAGAATTTTGCGCCGGGCTTCAGCATCCAGCTGTCCAAGCAAAGAACAAGAGGCTTCCGTCAGCGCCGCGCCAAACCCCAGCACCTCCTGGCAGCGTGTGTTGGGATCGAGCCGGATGCTCATCGCGCTGGCCGTCAAGCCGCTCTCCCACACCGGCGCTTCGATCAGTTTGAATTCCTCATCCTTCGAAGTGCGCCACGCCCGCACCTCGCTCGCAGGAGCCGCGCCGGTCGTGAACGCGCGCAGCGGCGCCGGCAAACTTGCCGACGCCGTCATTGCCGAAAGCTTCAGAAAAGTCCTTCTTGTTGTTCTGGTCATGTCGCGCAACAGAATACCGTTCCCCGCCCTACGCGAAAACCCTTTTCCGCAGCCGGTGGCAACTCTGTTCCGTTCTTCCCGCATCTCTGCTGCGAGTCATTTGAATCTGCCAAAACATTGCCGCCCCTTCCACGGGAACGGCAAACCCATTCGTGAGCGGTCCACGAGATTGCAACTTGAACAATCCGGACACAACGCCCGCCCCCGCCGCGCCCCGCGCCCGATCCGATCGCGCTGCAGCACCGGATTCCACCGCCCATGCCCTCTTCGCCGGCGGTGGTGAAGTCGGCGCGCTCATGGCCCAGGTCGACTGGTCCGCCACACCCCTCGGTCCGGTCGAAACCTGGCCGCAAAGTCTCCGTACCGTCGTCCGCATTGTGCTCACCTCGCGCTTTGCCATGTGGATGGGCTGGGGCCCCGACCTGGTCTTCCTCTATAACGACTCCTACGCGCGCATGACCCTCGGCAAGAAGCACCCCTGGGCCCTGGGCCGCCCCGCGCGCGAGGTCTGGCGCGAAATCTGGGACGACATCGGTCCCCGCATCGAAACCGTTCTCCACACCGGCGTCGCGACCTGGGACGAGGCCCTGCTCCTCTTCCTTGAGCGCAGCGGCTATCGCGAAGAGACCTACCACACCTTCTCTTACAGCCCGCTGAGCGGCGACGACGGCCGCATCACCGGCATGCTCTGCGTGGTCAGCGAAGAAACCGACCGCGTCATCGGCGAGCGCCGTCTCAGCTTTCTTCGCTCTCTGGCCTCCGCCCTCGGCCAGGCCATCGCCGAAAAAGACGTGCTCGCCGCCATGGAAACCTGTCTGGCGCAAAACCAGAAAGATCTCCCTTTTACCCTCACCTACCTCTTCGGCGGTGATGACCTTCTCCACCTCGCCTCGGCCAGCGGAATTCCCTCCAGCCATCCTGCGGCTCCCACGCAACTTGGCCCTTCCGATGGCCCATGGCCCTTCGACGAACTCCTCAATGGCAGGAATCTCATCCTCGTCGACGATCTTCCGGGGCTTTTCCCGGACCTTCCCACCGGCGCCTGGACCCTTCCGCCGTCCCGCGCCGTGATCATCAGCCTGCAGCGTCAGGGACAGGATCGTCCCGCCGGCTTCTTCATCGCCGGGCTCAACCCCTGGCGACAGGTCGATATGGAATACGCCGGATTCATCGAACTCATCGCCGGCCAGATCGCCGCCAGCCTCGCCAACGCCCGCGCCTACGAGCAGGAACGCCGCCGCGCCGAATCTCTTGCCGAGCTGGACCGCGAAAAAACCATCTTCTTCTCCAACGTCAGCCACGAGTTCCGCACTCCGCTCACCCTCATGCTCGGCCCGCTGGAAGATGTCCTGAGCCAACGTCCACCCGCCCTGCCGCCACAGGATCTGATCCAGATCGAAACCGTTCACCGCAACGGGCTTCGTCTCCTCAAACTGGTCAATACTCTGCTCGACTTCTCCCGTATCGAAGCCGGCCGCATCCAGGCGCTCTATCTTCCCGTCGATCTCAGCGCCCGCACCGCGGAGCTGGCCAGCGTCTTTCGCTCGGCCATGGAGCGCGCCCACCTCTCCTATCGCATTGCATGCGAGCCGCTGGCCGAGCCGGTCTACGTCGACCTCGATATGTGGGAGAAGATCGTCCTCAACCTTCTCTCCAACGCCTTCAAGTTCACGCTTCAGGGCGAGATCGAGGTCACCCTTCGCTCCGCAGCCGGGCACGCTGAGCTCTCGGTTCGCGATACCGGCACCGGCATTCCGGAATCCGAGCTGCCTCGCGTTTTCGAGCGCTTCCATCGCATTGAAGGCGCGCCCGGCCGCACTCACGAAGGCACCGGGATCGGCCTCGCCCTGGTCGACGAGTTGGTCCGCCTCCATGGCGGCACCGTCCAGGTCGACAGCCAGCTGGGCTCCGGTACGACCTTCACCGTCCGCATCCCCTTCGGCTCCGCGCACCTGCCGCCGGAACGCATTGCGCCGCCCGACCAGTCCGCAGCCAATACACTCGGCGCTGCGCCCTACGTGCAGGAGGCCCTGCGCTGGCTTCCCGGCGCAGCCGCCACTGACGAACCCCTCGTGAAAGACCTCGCCTACGAGGAACTCGGCGTCCTGCTCGAGCGCAAGGACCAGGACAAGCGCGCCCGTATCCTGCTCGCTGACGACAACCGCGACATGCGCGAATATGTCCAGCGCCTCCTCAGCCGGAAATTCAGCGTCACGGCCGTCGCCGACGGCGAAGAAGCCCTCGCCTCCGCCCGCGAAAACACGCCGGATCTCGTCCTGACAGACGTCATGATGCCGCGCATGAACGGCTTTGAGCTGCTGCGCGCTCTGCGCACCGATCCCGCCACCGCCGCCATTCCGATCCTTATGCTCTCGGCCCGCGCCGGCGAAGAGGCCGAAAGCGAAGGACTGGAAGCCGGCGCCGACGACTACCTCGTCAAGCCCTTTACCGCCCGCGAGCTCCTCGCTCGCGTCAGTTCGCACATTGCTATGCAGCGCCTCCGCCAGGAGCTCACCGCCCGGGAGCGCGAACTGCGCACCAAGGCCGAAAAAGCGGAGGCCCAGTATCGCGCCATCCTCGAAAGCATCTCCGAGGGCTTCGTCTTCGTCGACCGTGACTGGCGCGTTCTCTATGCGAACCGCCAGGTCGCCGCGATGGCCGCCGTCGATCCCGCCTTCATGATCGGCAGGCGTCTGTGGGACGTCGTTCCGGAAGTCACGAATACCGCGTTCGGACGCGCCTTTCGCGAGGCCATGGAAACCAACGAGGTCACCCGCGTCGAAGACTTCTATCCGCCGTCGCAGCGCTGGATCCATGCCAGCGCCTATCCTTCAGGCGATGGCCTCTCCCTCTTCGGCCAGGATGTCACCGAGACGCGCATCCAGCAGGAGAAGCTCCTGCTTACCGAAAAACTCGCCGCTACCGGCCGGCTCGCCGCTACCATTGCCCACGAGATCAACAATCCGCTCGAATCCGTCCTGAACCTTATCTACCTGGCGCGCACCTCGCGCGCAGAGATCGATCGAATCCGCGAATATCTGGGAACTGCCGAAAAGGAACTCACCCGCGTCGCTCACATCGCGCGCCATACCCTCGGCTTCTACCGCGAAACCTCGCTCCCCACCGACATCGATCTGCTGGCGCTCATCGACGAAGTCCTCACCGTCTACGAAAGCCGCCTGCGCGCCTCCTCCATCGAGGTCCGCCGCGACTTTACCATCGTCCCGACGCTGCGGGGACTCCGCGGTGAGCTCCATCAGGTCTTCTCCAATCTCATTTCCAACTCCATCGATGCCATGCGTGAGGGCGGGACCCTGACCCTCTCCATCCGCCAACCCGGCGAAGTCCGGGATCGGGTTGTCGTCGCCGTTCAGGACACCGGCATGGGCATTCCCCAGGAGAATATCCCGCGCCTCTTCGAGCCCTTCTTCACCACCAAGCCCAGCGCTGGTACCGGGCTCGGCCTCTGGGTCGTCCGCCAGTTCGTCACATCCTGGGGCGGAAATGTGGAAGTCCAAAGCGAGACCGATAGCGCCCGGCACGGCACTACGTTTACTCTGTTGCTGCCCCTGGTGGCCGTATCGGAAAAACGCGCCGTACCGGAACAGGTTTCGGCGCGTCTCATGTAAATGTCCCTGGAAGAGGGCCCCTTGCTCGATCGCATTCTCTGGCTTCAGTCCGCTGCCCCACCCCCTCCGCCACCGCATGTTTCGAGTGACGGTGAACCCGCACGGTCGCGCACCACTCTTCGCGTTCTCGTGGTCGACGACGAGCGCCTCATCGCGGACACGGTCGCGGTCATCCTCTCCAACAGTGGATTCTCGGCCGTCGCGGCCTACAGCGGCGAGCAGGCACTGGAAGCGGCTCGCTCGCAGCAACCCGACATCGTTCTCACCGATGTGCTGATGCCCAAAATGACCGGAGTCGAACTGGGCATTCAGATTCGGAGCGAATTCCCGCAGGTGCGCGTGCTGCTCTTCTCCGGCCAGGCGGCCACCAGCGAGCTCATGCGCAAGGCCCACGACCAGGGCCACGACTTCGAGCTCTTCCCCAAGCCCATTCACCCGGAAGAACTCATCGCGAAGCTGAAGACGCGCTGGTAGCCGGGTTCTCCGGCAACACAGCACCCGGCCGTTCAGAAATCGTGGAGGGTGCCGTCGATGCGGATCTTCGAGCACCAGAAGCAATAGTCGACTGCCCTGCCCGGCACGATGTTTGCAAGGTCGAGTTTCCGCCAGCGATGCAGGCCGCAGCGGCAGAACAAACCCATCACGGCATTCGATTCGTGTTCGCGATGCGGCCACAGTCTGGCAAGCGAGCGGGCTAGCTCCGCTTCGGAAGGCTGCTCATTTGCGTTTGCCATGATCGGTTAGCTGTCCAGTTTTTTCGTTACCAGCTCATTCAGCAGCGCCGGGTTCGCCTGCCCCTTTGACGCCTTCATGACCTGTCCGACGAAAAACCCAGCCACGGTCTTCTTGCCCTTGCGGTATTGCTCCACCTGCGCAGGATTGGCCGCGATCACCTCATCGATCATCTTCTCGATCACCGAGGAATCCGTAATCTGCTGCGGCTTCTCGCGCTCGTAGACCGCGGGAAAATCCTCTTTGCGCTCGAAGCATTGATCGAAAAGCTGCTTGAGCTGTTTGCTCGAGAGTTTGCCGTCCTCGCTCAGATCCGCCGCGAGCGCGATGCCCTTCATCGAGATCGGCGACTGCTCCAGTTCAAGATCCGCCGCTTTGAGCCGCATGGTCAGCTCGCTCTGCACCAGATTCGCAACCCGCCGCGGATTCTTTGCCGCCCTCGCAGCCTCTTCGAACTGATCGGCGAACGCGCGCGTTGCTGTGAGCGTCTGCGCATCCTTCTCGGTGATCCCATACTCGGCGACCATTCGCGCCCGCCGCGCCTCCGGCAGCTCGGGCATGTGCGAGGCAATCTCTGCCTTCCACGCCTCGGTCACGATGAGCGGCGGAAGATCCGGCTCCGGGAAGTAGCGGTAGTCGTGCGCCTGCTCCTTCGAACGCATGGGGTAGGTCCGCCCTTCGCTCGCGTTGTAGAGGCGCGTCTCCTGGACCACGCGGCCACCGGACTCAACGATCTCAATCTGCCGCTCGATCTCGTACTCGAGCGCGGCCCGAATAAAACGAAAGGAATTGACGTTCTTGACTTCGGCCTTGGTCCCGAATTTCTCCTGCCCGCGCGGCCGCACGCTGACATTCGCATCGCACCGCAGCGATCCCTCTTCCATATTCCCGTCGCTCACACCCGTGTAGACGATGATCTCCTTCAGCCGCGTCAGGTACTCGAAGGCTTCGTCAGGCGTGCGCATGTCCGGCTCGCTCACGATCTCGATCAGCGGGGTCCCGCAGCGGTTCAGGTCGACGTACGTCCTCGTGGCCGAGTCGGGAAAACCGTCGTGCAGGCTCTTCCCCGCGTCCTCTTCCATGTGCAGCCGCGTGATGCCGATGCGCTTCTTGCTGTCACCGCTGGGCACCTCGATCCATCCGTGCTCGCCCAGCGGCTTATCGAACTGCGAGATCTGGTAGCCCTTGGGCAGGTCCGGATAGAAGTAGTTTTTGCGGGCGAAAATGGAGCGCTCGCGCACCTGGCAGTTCAGCGCCAGCGATGCCAGCGTGGCGAACTCAACCGCGCGCTGGTTCAGCACTGGCAGCGCTCCCGGCAAGCCGAGGCAAACCGGGCAGACATTCGTGTTCGGCGGCGCGCCGAATTTGTTGGCGCAGCCGCAGAAGGTCTTCGTCTCGGTCAGCAGCTGCACGTGCACCTCGAGACCGATCACGGCTTCATACCTGGCGAGGACTTCCGGCGAAAGTGTCACAGCGGTGGCCATGGGAAGTTCCAGTGTAAAACGTGCCACTGGGAACCGTGGAAACGTGGCCGCTCCGCGGCGGCCTTCCTCGACGGGATGGGCGTTTCTGCAGTTCCCTTACCTTGTCATTCCGACCGCACCCTGAGCATAGCGAAGGGGAAGCGGAGGAACCTGCTTCTTTGTCGCGCGCAACAATAGAAGAAAATTCGGAAACTCAGCTCTCAGTCCCCAGCCCCAGCAGGAACTACCACTTCATCGCGACGAACGAGCACGCTGGCGACCTTCCGCGTCAACGCCACCACCGCACCGGCATAGCTGAGACTCAGCCGCGGGATCCGCTTCAAATCAGTCAGCAAAGTATGCGACTCCGCCCCCACCAGCAGCGCACCGTTGCGGATGATGTGCCAGTGG
>DASZYN010000717.1:0-4651 GCA_035545435.1 Acidobacteriaceae bacterium
CCTTTCCTACGAAGTGCAGCAGTTGGCCGATCCCAGTTTCTTTTCGGCCAGGAATACCGGTTTGGTTCGCGCTTTCCGGGAACTGACCCCTCAGGGAGTTCTGCGCCTGGGAGGCAACACGAGTGAGTTCGCCTGGTGGAAGCCCACCCCTGATTCTCCCGAGCCGGAGCACCCGAAGACGCGGGAAGTCGCCGGCGAGCCGAAAGCGTCGTACTACGCCGTTACAGGCGAGGCGGTTGAGAATCTGGCGGGTTTCCTGAAAGCGACCGGTTGGAGCTGTCTTTACGGCATCGGCATGGGGACCAATACTCCGGCTCGCGCCGCAGAAGAGGCGGCGTTCGTCAGCAAAACCCTGGGCGACCGGCTGCAATATTTTCAGATCGGCAATGAGGTGGACCTGTTCGATCGGCACCTCCGCGATCCCAAAACCTGGTCGGCGAAAACCTACCTGGCAGAATGGCTCACGCTGGCGCGGGCGGTGGAGGCTCGAGTTCCGGGCGCAAAGTTCGGCATGCCCGATGTCGCATCGAATGTGAAGTGGCTGACGGAGATTGCCGCAGAGTGGCGGGGCATCAATAACCCGCCGCACGTGACGACTCTGAGTCACCACTACTACTTCGGCGGCCCGGCCACCAACCCTGACGTGAACATTCCCAACCTGCTGAAGGCGGCGACGATGGCCAAGGTGCAGCGAACTGCCGATCTGGCTACCGCTGCTGCGGACAAGATCGGTGCGCGTGTCCGCATGACCGAAGGAAACACGTGTTATCGCGGGGGAAAGCCCGGCGTATCGGATGTCTTCGCCTCCGCGCTGTGGTCGGCCGACTATTCGCTGCTCCTTGCCAGCAACAACTACTCGGGGTTGAACCTTCACGGTGGAACAGGGAAGTCCGTTGCGAATTCTGTCGGCGGCTCGCTGCCCGGAGATGCGCTTCTGCAGCAGCAAGGGGAGACGCCAGCACAGATTGCGACCCATCCTCATCCGTTCTACACACCGGTCGCGACCTTCGGCCAGGACTATGTCCTGGAGCCAGTGGCCCGTGGACTGCAGTTCGCCGGTTCGTTGAGCGGCGCAAGACTGATCAAGGCGGACCTGACCTCGAAGCTGCAGGCAACTGGAGTCAATGCAACAGCCTACGCGGCAGAATTAAAGGGGAATCGCAGGTCTGTCGTGATTCTGAACAAGGATCTCGAGAAGGACCTCGACGTCGTTCTGAGCTTCGCGAAAGGCGGTGGCCTCGAAGTGGAGACAGCGAAGCTGGAAGCGACCAAAGTAGACAGCCGCGACGCTCACATCGTGCAGTCGCCAAAATCTCGTTTAGGGGATGACGGACGGTATCGGGTCTCCGTTCCTCGTGTGTCCGGCATTCGCGTGACCGTGGCGTAAATCGCCAGCAAGAACGCCTAATTGAAAGGAGGCGGCGCGCCCGGTTCTTTGGCAAGACGGGACTCGGCGCAGTCGTGGCTGTGCAGCAGCTGATCGCTCTTCTGCGCGCTGGCCGCCATCCCGAGTTTGCGATAGCAGTGAATACAAATGATTTTGCTGCGAGAGGGTAGACGACGATGTCCCGGGTTGGGGGTGGCATGCGTGGCGGGATGAAGCATCGCATTGCTCCTCATGAAGATTCCTCCGTGACCGGGGGCCTGGAACCCCGAGGGGGAAGACACGCAGAAACTCCCAGGAAAGTGCTGCGGTGCAGATCGAGAAAGAACAATCGGAGGCGTGATCTCAGGCCGAAAGCAACGGTTCACCGGTCTTTTCGAACGCCAGCCTACAGATATAAGACTTCGCGCGGAGAAGGCTGTCTGTGATCGCCATCACATTTTTGTCCGGAACCCTGGCAGAAGGAAGTTGCCGGATCGGCTGGGCTACCAGCGATAAATATTCAGACCATCGAGCCAAACGGTGGCGGATCCGCTCGAACCGTAACCATCGATCTGGAAATTTGTAAGCAGAGCCGGACCCCATCCGAGAGCGAATGCAGAGAGAGCGGTAGCGTTGATGGGGATCGCGTTTCCATCAAGAGCGATCAGCTTGTAGGTGACCATGCCATTGTCATCGCGGGAGTACACGATCTGGATGTGGTGCCATGTATTGGTGCTCCACGTACGCGGATTACAGGGCTGAGGCGTGTGGACCCACTGCACAACCCAGTTCGTGGGCGTTCCGAGATTGGCGGTGTAGTCCCAGGTGTTGTTCCAGCCATCGCACTGAACACCAAAGATGACCGTCTGGCCATTGCTCATGACCTGATCGAGATCGAATTCCAGGTTGCCGATTTGGGAAGAGCTGCTGTCGAGGTAGACGTAGCCGTCGTAAATGAAATTCGTGGATGTGGCATCGTCGCCGAAGTTGTCATAGAAGCGCTCATCGCCGGAGTCGGTGAAGTTCACGTCGAACTCCCGCGCATTGCCGAACATTGAGGGCGAGCTCACGATGCTGGTAGCGCCGGTAGACGTGCCGGAGGATGCCGCGTCGTTTGTGCCGGACCAGTCCATGAGGGATTGAATGTTGCTCACACTGACGGCCCACACCGGCACGGTGAGGGCTGCGAGCACGACATTTTGATTCTGCTGGACGTTGACGGACACATCGGCGACGCACGATGCTCCCCTCCATCCCCATGCTTTGACGTGCAGGGTGTGCCCACCGGCAGGAGCGCTCACAGAGGCGTTCAGAGATGGGCCAAAGGAGTAGCGGGTGGAGGGATTGCTGTCGAACGAATAGCCCATGACGAGGACAGGCTGCGCGGAACAGGAAGTGGCCCGGGCCGTGAGTGTGAAGGGCGAAGACACAGCAGCGCCATTGCCGGGTTTGCTGATGCTGATGCCGGGGAATGCTGGGGTCGCGCATAGAGCGAAAATCGAGCCGCTCAAAAAAAGCTTGTGAATTGCCTTCATAGGGCCCCCTGGATGAAAAGTGGCCGTACATACGGACTACACCCGAGGCTGCGGAGCAACGCTCGCACGGGCAAAACGTCCATGGTCCCCGGGTGGGGAGCCCGGCTGGGATCAGGGACGCCCGAGTCTGCCGGCGCGGATGGGTCGAACACAACCGCGCGGGTCGAGATATCAGTCGGTTATTAAGCGGATTAATACACAGATATCAAACCAAAGGGAAGCTCTTTCTTCAGACTTCGCCGCGAAAGTTGAGGATTTCGCCATTCTCGAGCGTCCCGAAGGGCTGATCGCCTTCAGCCAGTGATCGCTGAGGAGCCGGGATACCGACCCCTGGGGCTCGTGACCGTCATCACACTGTCCCGCCGCCGATCCGGCCAATAATGTCTCTTGCGCCGTTGCGCGGTCTTGGTTTCCACCGAGTGGTGCCGCCCGGCTTGCCCCGAAATCGACATCGCGGAGGCGCCCTTGATTCTCGGCATACTGAAAGAGTCCGCACCCGGCGAAACGCGCGTCTCACTTCTTCCGGAAAGTCTCAAATCCCTCATCGCCCAGGGCCTCTCCATCTGCGTTGAATCCGGCGCCGGTGAAGCCGCGGGCGCCGCCGACGAGGCCTATGCCCAGGCCGGTGCCGCAATTGCTTCCGGCCGAAACTGGATTCTCGCCAACGCCGACATCCTTCCCGTCGTCAGCGCGCCGCCGCCGGTCGATCAGGCCGCGCTTAAGCCTGGCGTCGTCGTCGTGGGCTTCCTTCGTCCGCTCGATAATCCCGGCGCGCTCGCCGACGCCATCGATCGCCCCGCCACGCTGTTCAGCATGGAGCTGATCCCGCGCATCACCCGTGCGCAATCCATGGACGCGCTTTCTTCCATGGCCACCGTCGCCGGCTACAAAGCGATGATCACCGCTGCCGACCGGCTGCCGCGCCTCTTCCCGATGCTCATTACTGCGGCCGGCACCATACCTCCCGCGCGCGTCCTCGTCATCGGCGCGGGAGTGGCAGGGCTTCAGGCCATTGCCACCGCACGCCGCCTCGGCGCCGTTGTTGAAGCCTGGGATGTCCGCGCCGCCGCCGGGGAGCAGGTCCGTTCTCTCGGCGCGAAGTTCCTCGACCTCGACCTCGGCGGTATCAATACCGAAGGCGGAGGCGGTTACGCCGCCGAACTCAGCGAAGACGCCCTGGACCGCGGCCGCGACCTCATCACTCAGGTTGCCGCCCGCGCCGACGTCATCGTTACCACGGCACAGGTCCCAGGCCGCCCTGCTCCTAAGCTGATCCGTCGCACGGCCATTGAAGGCATGCGCCCCGGCTCCGTTATCGTCGACCTCGCCGCCCCGGCAGGCGGCAACTGCGAAGTCACCCGGCCGGGCCTCACGCAAACCATCCCGGCGAAAAACGGCGGTGCAGTCACTCTCCTCGCGCCCCTCAACCTGCCTGCAGAAGTCCCCGTTGACGCGAGTCACCTCTATGCCCGCAACGTCCTCAACTTCCTCGCCCTGATCGTCAGAAATGGCGCACTCAATATCGACTTCGGGGACGAGATCCTCGCCGGCGCGTGCGTCGCTCACCAGGGAAATCCCGTGAATCCCCGCGTCGCTCAACTCCTCGCTGTTCATGCGCCGGAGCTGGCCGCCCACTGATCGGAGGAATCATGAACCCCGCCGTCCTCATCGCTTCGGTTTATGTCTTCGCGCTGGCAGCCTTCCTTGGCTATCAGGTCATCAGCCGCGTTCCGCCTCTCCTGCACACGCC
>DASZYN010000718.1:0-2198 GCA_035545435.1 Acidobacteriaceae bacterium
CAGGAGTCCCGCTCCATCGCTGCCATCAGCCACCCGAACGTGTGCACCCTCCATGACGTCGGCCCCAACTACCTGGTCATGGAACTGGTGGAAGGCGAAACGGTGGCCGCGCGGCTCAGGCGCGGCAAGCTGACGCTGGAACAAACACTCCGTTACGGAGCCCAGATCGCGGCGGCACTCGCCGTAGCCCACGCGCGAGGCATCGTCCACCGCGACCTCAAGCCGGCAAACATCATGCTGACAAAGGCCGGCGTCAAAGTTCTGGACTTCGGCATCGCCCGTTCGCCAGGCGATCCCACCCTCACCCAGCCCGGCCACGTCATCGGCACGCCCGCCTACATGGCGCCCGAGCGAGCCGAAGGAAAAGAAGCCGACGAACGCGCCGACATCTACGCGCTCGGCCTCATCCTGGTCGAGATGGCGACAGGACAGTCCTCCAAATTTTCCGCCCATCTTCCCCCTGCCCTCGAACGCGTCATTCGCAGATGCCTCGAACCCGATCCGGACGAACGCTGGCAGTCCGCCCGCGACCTCCAGTGGGAGCTGGAGTCGATCGCCCAGGCGCCCCCCGCTCCAGCTGCGCGCCCCAGGGTTCCACTCTGGCTGCAGGCAGTCGCAGTCATCGCCCTCGCCGCGCTCGCCGTCTTTGCATTCCTGCGATTCCGCCAGCGCCCTGTCCCACCTGCACTGGCGCGCCTCAGCGTCCTCCTTCCGGAGAAATCGCTGGTCCGTTCGCTTGCCGTTTCTCCGAACGGGCGTTTTGTTGCAGTGGTTCTGGTCAAGGATGGCAAACAGCAAATCTGGATTCGCGCCTTCGACGCTGTGGACATGACGCCGCTGGAAGGAACCGACGATGCCGTCGACCCGTTCTGGTCGCCCGACAGCCGCTTCCTCGCCTTCTTTGCCGATTCCAAGCTCAAGAAGGTTGAGCGCACCGGAGGCCCGGTACAAACGCTGTGCGACTCTCTCGGAGCCGTGGGTGGAACCTGGAATCGCAACGGCGACATCCTGATCGGTGCCCTCGATCAGGTGCAGCGCGTCTCTGAATCCGGAGGAGCGCCGACGAAAATCCCCGGACATGCGAACATCACGGAACTTTTTCCGGTCTTCCTGCCCGATGGTCGCCACTACCTTGCCATGCGTTTGGGCGGACCGGAGCCAGGGCTATGGCTGGATTCGATGGATGGACCCCAGGCGCGGCGAATCCTGCCCGATCTGGCGCGGGCGCAGGTGGTGACGGGAGCTTCCGGCGGCAGCAACGGAGCCATCCTGTTCACGCGTATCGGCACGCTCATGGCGCTTCCTTTCGATGAGAACAAGCTGGAGGCCGCCGGCGAGCCTTATCCGGTTGCCCAGCAAATTGCTGTCGGCACCAACGAAAGCTGGCTCGCATCCTCCTCATGGAATGGAGTGGTGGCGTACGTCGCCGGCGAGTTCGGAAACCGCCGCTATGTCTGGCGGGATCGCGAGGGCGCGGATCTGGGCACCTTCGGCAATGCCGGCGGTGTCGTCATGATCTCCCCGGATGGGAAGCGCCTGGTCGGCGATCCCCGCGGCAACATTGAGATCCAGGATTTGGCATCAGGCGCAAACAGACGCCTGACCGTGGGAGCAGAGCAAGGCAATAATCCGGTGTGGTCGCCCGATGGCCGCTCGGTTGTTTACTCGGTTGCCGGCGGCCTGCATCGCATCGCCACCGACGGCGGTACTCCACCGGAGCAGTTGCTTCGCTCAAGGATTCTTGTTTTTGCCAAGAGCTGGTCGCCCGACGGACGCTACCTGATTTATGCCCAGGTTCATCCGGGAATCGGGGCGGATCTGTTCGCGTTGCCCATCGGTCAGCCGGGCGCGCAGCCGATGGCTTTGTGGCCAACGCCGGCTGCGTCCGGCCAGGGAGAGTTTTCGCCCGACGGACGCTGGGTCGCGGTGACCTCGAACGAATCCGGCCAAAGCGAGATCTACGTCATTCCTTTTCCTCCCGCGTCCGATGGCGTCCGATGGCTCATCTCGCGCGGTGGCGGCGTACAACCGCGCTGGCGTCGCGATGGCAAAGAGTTGTTCTACATCTCCCCCGACTGGAAGATGATGGCGGTGGATGTGGACACGCAAACCTCGTTCCGCGTCGGCACGCCTCACGCTTTGTTTAATACAGAGATGCTGGATACCGGCATCCGCAACGGGCCCATGAGCTGGGATAT
>DASZYN010000719.1:0-2888 GCA_035545435.1 Acidobacteriaceae bacterium
TCGTCCTACTTCAAGACCAGAAGTCGCGCCTGCTCAGCGCTCAACGGACGCTCTCTACTTCAGATCGTCCACGACCATCCCGAACTGCCTGCAACTGTTCGGATACGTAACACCGAAGTCGATGTTGATGGTCGCCTCAGAGTCCTGGATCCGAATCTCATGATGCTCTGGGGGCGACGGACTCAGAACCGTCCAGGTGCGGTGCCGCTCTCGTAGCAGATTGAGCCAGGACTGTTCGAGCTGACTGCATGGAATGGCAGTTTGGAATTCCCGAGTGTCCTCGTTCGACTTCACGCCTGTGGTGCCGTTGAAAGAGGTGCCGCTCTGTTCGCTGATCCGTGTCACTCCGGGTGGAATGGGCACGTTGTCGGCGATCTGCTTGAGTCGCGCGATCGATAGGTAGGGTCCGTGGTTGCCCGGCTGACACGAAGTGATTCCGATCGCCAACACAACGTTCAGTAGCAGGACGCCCCGACTACCGGCCCGCCGGGTGGCCATCACAGGTCGTGAGCGTTGAGGAGGAATGGCACACCTCGTTCACTTACAGCAGCCGAGAGCGAGCGGCTCGGGACTTGCCGGATCAGGTCATTATCGCCAACTGCGTTGGCTCGGCGCTACTTCTTGCTGAAGTTGAAAACCGCCTGATGATAGCCGCCGTCCGCGACCTGCACGATGAGTTCTCGGCAGCCGGTCCAGGACCGGTCAGTTGCCCATGCGTAGTTGTAGTGATCGGATTGTCCGCCCCGACTCGCGAGGGAGGTCGAGCTGGTTGCGTCCCCGCTTGTGAGTGCAGCCGGGTTGCTGCAAGACACCGGGGCGGACTGGGGGTATCCCGGAGCGAGCGCATCACCGATCGTGCCGGGAACCCCCGTCATAGTGAACTTGACTGGAACGGTCGAGCCCGGCTGGGCAGCGTTGACGGCGGGGTAGTTGGCTACTGGTGGGTCGAAGCCCTGGAACGGCAGTGCGCTGACGACGCCGCAGGCGTTGCCGTGCGGGGCGACGTTGACCAACTCGTTGTCGAGTTGATTCGCGGCGGTCGCGCCCGTCCCCAATGTTTGCAGATAGGCCAGCGAGCCCGAGGTCTCAGGCGGGACGATCCCCGCCATGCCGAGCGGAAGCCGAACGGTCGTGTTGACCGCGCCATTGCTGTCTGCGGTGAGGGTGCCTAGAGCGACGTGTTGAGCGTCGCCCGCCTTGTCCGAGTCGATGAGGTCGAGTGACACCTTGGCGCCGGGCGCGTAGCCGTCGCCGGTGACCGTGACTTGCTCGCCACCTTGGACGACGTCGGTGCAGTCGGGCTGGTTGACCGGCGGGGTCACCGTCAACGAGCCGAGGGTCAGTTGCAGTGTGTTACTTGTGTTGTCGGCTGGTGGGTCACTGGGATCTGCGGGAAGCCCGGCTGAAGTGAGCGGGGTGCCGGCAGAAATCGCACTGTTGATGTAGTTGGCGAAGGCCCGCGCGTACCCGATTTGCCCGTTGGCAGTGGGGTGGAAGGACCCGGTGGGGTCATCCCATCCGTTGATGTTGGTGACGCCGTTTAGCCACGCGCCGTCGCTATCGCAGATTGCATGCCCGGTGAACTCGTCGAGCACGTTGACCCCGTTGATGCCAGCATCGCGCGCCGCTTGCAGCTCCTTGTTGTCCAAGATCGCAGTGAGCAGACGGAACCAGGATTGATCGTCCTTGGTGAAGTACGGCCGCAGCTCAATACAAGTCTGCTGATCGGCGTTCGGAGGGAAGATCTGCGGATAGTCAGCCGCCATGATGGACACGTCCGGGCCAGCGGTCGCAACGAGACGTCGGAAAGTCTCGACCAACGGCGCGTACTCGTTTTCAATGGTGTCTTGTGTTACTGGCGCGAAGTTCGGGTCGTCAGAGCAGCTGCCGCCGAATCTCGTGAAGTTGAGCGGGTCGAGTCCAGCGATACGCTCCTCTATGCAGTACTCGATGATCGACTTAAAGCCGATGTCGTCTCCGCCCAGGGTGAGCATGATCCCATCCGGGTGAAGCCCGTTGGCACGATCCGTCTGCAATTGGGCCAGCTGAGCTTGCTCGCCGTGCTGCCCCCGGAAGGTGAAGTCGAGGCTGGTTGCGCCCGTACACGCGGTGAAGTCGGCGAGGTTCCAGTTGTTGGCCTGGGCCAACAACGGCGCGTACGCGCGGGTCGATCGGTGGCAACCGTCCGGGTCGGAATACGGAGGCACCGACTCGCCCGAAGAGTAGGAGTCGCCCATACCGAGCAGGCTGATCGAAGAGATCGGCCCAGCGGAGATGCCGAACTCACCGATCGCGAATCCGTTGGCGTCTAAGCTGGTCGTGATCGTGACGGAAGCTAACGGCACGGTGCCATCCGTGTAAAACCCGAAGTACCGTGCGCCGTCGAGACCGTTGACATCGATCGGTCCGGATGTGGACCCGTCCTGTGTGGTTGCGGTGACCTTGAACGTGTCGAACTCATTCGGCTCGGCGTAGAAGTAGAACGCGCGGGTGCCGTTCGGCAATGACACGGTTGCTTTGACACCACTTGGTCCAGTGAAATACACGTCGCCTTCGTAGCCATGACTCCAAGTACCCCAACCAGGGTGGTTAGCGAGCTCGTGGTAAAGCGGCGGATCGAACGCCAAGACCCCTGTAGGGCCATCAACGCCGCTAACCCGTCCCCCCGGACCATGCAGATCGGCGTTAGCGATTGGCTGCGGGTCTTCAGGAAACCCGGCCATGGTGTATGGGCCGAGTGTGGAAGGCGGCGCACTTGTCCCAGGGAAACCCTCAAAGGTGATGCCGGCCGCGGCGTAGGCGCTCCCAGCGCCGACTTGCCCAAGACCGACGAGGATAGTTGCGTCCAGCGAGGTGGTGTTTGATTTCTCGCTCGTGCGTGGCGTCGT
>DASZYN010000720.1:0-2093 GCA_035545435.1 Acidobacteriaceae bacterium
CGCTCGGGGACCGTGCCGGCGGACGCGATCAGGATGCTGGTTTCGGGAAGGGCAGCGGCGCCGGAGCAGGCTCCATCCACGCCCCGGTGAAGGCGAGCAGCAGACACCAAAGGAGCACGTCAGTCGTCCAGGCGAGAGCGAGGCGCAGGGCGACGCTGAGGACCTCGCCGGAGACGCCTCGTCCCGGCACCCATGATGCCAGTGCTGCGGTGAGTTGGGTGACGACGGTACAGAAAACAAACACAGCGATCCAATAAAGGATGCGGCGATACGGCCGCCGTGCGTCGCGCCACGTGGGGCGAAGAAGACCGTCGGTACTGAGAACGATCGCCACGGGCAACAGCAGGGCGGTGATCGCGCAGATGATAACGTCGATCACGACATTGAGGGACGCGATGATACGCGCGGGTGCGAGAGTGATGCGCATGCCGGGTGAGAGTTTCGAGTTCCAGAGGTAGGCATAGCTGGGAATGCTGTCGCTGCCGGACCCAATCCACAGCACCAGAAGAAACCACAGCGTGGCAACGAGAGCGAAGCCGAACAGGCGGAGCCAGATATTCGTCCGCTCCGTTGCGGGGCGGATGCGGGCAAAGGTTGCAATCTGAATCCAGCAGAAGCCGGCGACAAGCGCAACGGCGGAGATCATGGAAAGCGCGAATTGCCACACGTGCGAATCGGGGATCTGAAGCCAGAGCACGGCCAGGATGATCAGCACCAGATTGTCTCCCCATTGCAAAGCGAGCACCGGGAAGCGGAATCGGGAGAGGGCGCGAGGAAGAAGCGCATTCGTACGTGGTTTCACGGGTTCACCTCTGAAGAATCGGGTATGTCGAGGTGCAACTCGTCACTGGTGGCCTCAATGCCAGGCTGATACATCGGCTCCACGCGCGCAGGACTGATTTCGAAGCTGCCGGGGTTCACGACTTTCAGAAGATAGAAAGATTCCTGATGGCCGGAGAAATAGGTGGCGAAGAGCACGGCGCGGTCGTCGTGGAATTCGCGCCGCGTATACCACCATGTCCAGTCGGTGGGGCGGCCGGCAATATTGTAGCTATCCTCGTTCTTGATGAACTCGGTGCCGGCCGGAATGGGATCCTCGATGAAGAGATACTTCTCCGGTGAGCCGTGAATGGCGATGTGGACGGCAAGGACGTCGCCAATCTGTGCAGCGCCCTTGAGGGGATCGAGGTTGTAGACAATGTTGCCGTTCTTGTCTTTGCCGGGCGTGAGGCGGAAATAATCACGCGTGAGGTTGAGTGTGAGCGAGCCCTGCTGGTAGAGCTTGTGCTCGGTTGAGAAATACGTTGCCTGAGCGGTCCAGTACGCACGACCACCATCGGTGCGGGCGATGTCGATTGTGTTGTGCGCACTGAGGGCGGCGGTGGGCACGGTGATATCGAGTGTGTTGCCGGCGATGGCGTCGGCTGGGGTGAAGTGGCGATGGCCAAGGATCGCGCCGTTGACGCGCACACTGGCGTCGAAGTCGGCGTTGAGTTCCTGGGAGCCCGCGAGATAGTCGGTGAGACCGAAGATGACCATCGCGGTTTGCTCGGTCGAATCCCACCAGGAGCCGTCATTGCGATTGAGCATGAGCCACTCGGCAGCTTTCGGCAGCAGCGGGCTTTGCGCGTCCGCATGCGCGAGGAAGCGCATCGCGAAAGCAGTACTCTGCGCGCCGTCGTCGTATTCGAGATCGAGGACAGGGCTGTAATTCGATGGCCAGGAAGCGAGATCGCCCTGTTCTTTCACTTTGCCCTCAAGCAGCTTCGCTAGATCCGCTGCACGCGCGTCGTGCGCACGGAGCATCGCAAGGCCGGTGAACGACAGGCCCTCCGACGAGAAATCGCTCCGCCGCGACCACAACGTGTTGAGCTGGCTGCCGATGTTCGATGAGCCGGACTCGGACAGCGCATAAACGACGTAAGCGCGCAGATCGGGGATCATCCGCGGATGTGCGGCGAGCTGCTTCTCGAGATAGTCGCGGCCGTTGTTCAGCATTTGCTGGCGGCGCCAGTCGAGCTTGTAGTAGTTGCTGGCTTCGCCCAGGCCACTGACGACGTAGGCAGTCATGAAGACGCGGCTCTCGTCTTCTT
>DASZYN010000721.1:0-3527 GCA_035545435.1 Acidobacteriaceae bacterium
CAGGGGCCAGGAGTTGAGCTCGGCGAACAACCTTTCATCTTTGACAAGTTTTTTCGCGGCAGCAAACAGCGTGGCCGGGCGGGCGGGACCGGGATGGGACTGGCGATCGTGAAGGCGATCGTGGAGGCGCACGGTGGCGGCCTTGAGTTAGTCAGCGAGCCGGGAAAGGGATCGCGTTTTGCATTCTGGCTGCCGCTGGAAAAACAGCCAACAGGCAGTAGCCAATAGGTAGTAGCTGATGAAGGGTGGCCAATGGCCAGGGCGCGCTCGACAGTTCGTGGTGCTGTGGGGAAAGCCGGATCAGGAGAGGCGGAGCGAGGCGTAATCTTTGTTGAGTTCGGCGCAGAGGGCTTCAACCACGAGTTCATGATCGGCGCGCTGGGGCAGGCCTGAAACCGTCACGGCCGCGACCAGACCCGCATTCTGCACACGAATGGGAAAGCTGCCACCATGGGCAGCATAGTCGGCGACAGGAAGGCCGCGGGCCTCAATCGAAGAATGTTTCTGCTCAAGGTCAAGGCCAACGGCGTACGAACTGCGGTGAAAGCGGAAGACAACATTGCTCTTGCGGCGGACCCACTCCGGGTTGTCGGAGGTGGTGCCGGGCAGGGCGGCGTAGAAAAGCGGTTGGGCAAGGCGGCGAACGTCGATGACGACGGAAAGGCTGCGCTCCGTGGCGAGAGTACGAAGCCGATTGCCGATGCGCCAGGCAGTTTCCTCGTTGAATTCGGAGAAGACCAGTTCGCGCTCCTGCAGCGCGATACGCCCCACATCGTCCACGATGGCCATGCTTAGACCGCTGTCTCCTCGAGTTCGTGCTCGCGACTACCATAGCGATTCTTCACATAGTCGTCGAGGATCTTCTTGAAGTCCGCAACAATGGTATCGCCGCGCAACGTCGTCATCAGGCGGCCGTCGACATAGACCGGAGCCTTGGGCTCCTCGAATGTGCCCGGCAGAGATATGCC
This sequence comes from Acidobacteriaceae bacterium, assembly GCA_035545435.1. Classification (GTDB taxonomy): domain Bacteria; phylum Acidobacteriota; class Terriglobia; order Terriglobales; family Acidobacteriaceae; genus Palsa-343. The sequence goes on from DASZYN010000721.1 coordinate 969, forward strand.
GATATTGGCGTGCTTCGATTCGCCAGGCCCGTTAACCACGCACCCCATGACCGCGAGCTTCAGCTCTTCGACGCCCGGATATTGCTGCCGCCAGATCGGCATCGAGGTGCGGAGATAGTCCTGGATTTGCTGCGCCAGCTCCTGGAAAAACGTGCTCGTCGTGCGGCCGCAGCCGGGACAGGCCGTGACCTGCGGCGCGAAGCTGCGAATGCCGAGCGACTGGAGGACCTGCTGCGCGGTCAGGACCTCTTCGGTGCGGCTCGAGCCGGGCTTTGGCGTCAGCGAAACGCGGATGGTGTCGCCGATGCCCTGAAGGAGCAGAGGCGCGAGGCCGGCCGTGGAGGCGACGATGCCCTTCATGCCCATCCCGGCTTCAGTGAGCCCAAGGTGCAGCGGATAGTCGCAGCGGGCGGCAAGCATCTGATAAACGTCGATCAGGTCGCGGACCCCGGAGACTTTGCCGCTGATGATGATCTTGTCGTGCCCGAGGCCATAGCGTTCGGCGGCAGCGGCGGAGTCGAGCGCAGAGCGGCACATCGCTTCGAGCATCACGTCGCGCGCAGGTGCGGGATTGGCGGATTTGGAGTTTTCGTCCATCAGGCGCGTGAGCAGCGCCTGGTCCAGCGAACCCCAGTTCACACCGATACGCACCGGCTTATCGTTCTCGACGGCGCACTCGATCATGGTGCGAAAGTTGTCATCGTCCTTACGGCCAATGGAAACGTTGCCCGGGTTGATGCGGTACTTCGCAAGCGCCTGCGCGCACGCGGGATACTTCTTTAGCAGCAGATGGCCGTTGTAGTGAAAGTCGCCGATAATCGGCACGTGAATGCCGCGCTTAGCAAGGCCTTCCACGATGTGCGGGACGGCCTGGGCGGCCTCGTCATTGTTGACTGTGACGCGTACGAGTTCAGAGCCGGCCTCGACGAGTTCGGCAACCTGCTGGATGGTCGAGGCGGGGTCGGCCGTATCGGTGTTGGTCATGGATTGCACGACGACGGGGGCTTCGGAGCCGACCTTGACGCTTCCGATGCGGACAGTAACCGTCTTCCTGCGCTGAATTTCGGGCATGGGGACCTCCATTACAGGGTACAGGGAACAGGGCGCAGGGTACAGAGGACTGGCCGCCCTGGCGGACGCGCTTCGCGCAGGATGCTGGGGTCACCGCAGAGGGCCGGCGTTGCGGCGGAGTTCTCTGAGCGGGTAGAAGGTACCGCGCCAGACGATGCCGCGCCGGATGAGGGTGACGACCATAGACCGCAACATGGCGTAGAGCACCAGGCCGAGTGCGACCGGAAACGTAAGGATATAGACAGGATTGACGGGGGTATAAAAGCGCGACGCCTGTTGGTAAAGCAACGCGATCATGAGCAGTGAGAGCACGCTCGTAATGCGGATCAGCCAGAAATGGGCGAGGAGCCCGGCCAGGGGCGTTCCGCAAAGGAGGAGCAGGCCCAGCCATGCGCCCAGGAAAAGAATTGGTCGAAACCGAAACGTAGCGTAGATGTTCTTGGTTAGGTTGTTCACCATGCCGAAGGCCCCTGGAGCCCAGTGCAGACGGATCAGGCCGCGGCCGAGAACGAATCGTTGGCGGTAGCCGCTGCGTTTGATGGCATAGCCAAGGCGAAGGTCTTCGAGGACCTCAAGGGGCGCCGCTTCGAATCCCCCGACCGCGCGGTAGGCTTCACTGCGGACCAAATTGAAGGCACCCATACCGATCGACTCTCGTCTGGCTTTGGGATCGGCGACTTTCCATGGCCGCCATGCCAGCAGGGTAAGTGACTGGAAAATCGCCGCCATCATACGTTCTCCCGCAGTTTTGAGAAGGAGCGTGGGCAGCAGAACAAGATGATCAGCGGAATCCTCGGCGTATCGTAACGCCCGCTCCAAAGTGTCCTGGCGAAAGAGGATGTCGCCATCGGTGAAAAGGAGCCACGGCGTCGCGGTCTGACGGCCGGCGAGAGCCATGGCGTGTGGTTTGCCGAGCCAGCCGGGCGGCAGCTCTTCGATGTGAATCACCCTGAGGTACTTGCCTAGGGTTTGAGCCTCGGCGGCAATGCGGTCCATGATGGCCCCGGTCGCATCGGTCGACCGGTCGTCGACAGCGAGAATCTCGAGCGGGATGGTTTGCGCCAGCAGAGAGCGCAGCGTCGCCTCGATGGCGGCGCCTTCGTCGCGCGCCGGGACGATGACGGTGACCTGCGGGAGACGATTCGGGTCGAGGTGACCCCCGGCGTGCGAATCGTACTGAGGAGCGAGAAGGTCAGGAACTCGAGGCAGCATCCGCTGGGCGGTGGTTGCTCGGTTTGTCCAGAGAACCAGGACCAGTTCGCTGAAAGATGTTGAAAGGACCAGGGGCCAGTTCATCGGATCAATGGAGCCCCTTACTGGACGCTTCGAGATCCGGCAGACGCGGCGCGAAGCGAGAACCGCCAAAGAGGATTGCGCCCGAGAGTACGAGCGCAATCAGGGTGGCACCGAGACCGATGCGCAGGTTGGTGGCGTCGGAGATGTGGCCGATGAGGCCAGGAGAAAAAGAATCGCCCAGAGCGTGAATGA
>DASZYN010000722.1:0-1947 GCA_035545435.1 Acidobacteriaceae bacterium
TACCAATGAGCTGGCCGCGGGCAGCGTGGGCCTGACCAGCGGAGTCATGATGGCCAGCTCCACGTCCATCGACGTGGTGATTCGCGGCATCGGCGGCCACGGCGCGGCGCCCCAGGTGGGACGCGACCCCATCACGCTGGCGGCGCTCTACATCACGCAGATTCAGACCATCGTGAGCCGCGAAGAAAGTCCGACGGATCCGACGGTGGTCACCGTGGGGGACATTCATGGCGGCACCAAACGCAACATCATTCCCGATGAGGTGAAGCTGGAGCTGACGACGCGCTCCTTCAGCGACCAGAGCCGCAATACCGTGATCCAGGGCCTGAAGGATATGGCTGCCGGGATCACAGCGTCTGCCGGGCTGCCTCCGGCGAAAGCCGCGACCGTCACGGTTCTCGACGACGAATCGACGCCGGTGGAATACAACGACCCCGCGATGACAGCGCAGGTGAAAGCTACCCTGACGAAGGCGCTGGGCGCCGATCACGTGGTCGATCTCCCCCGCGTCATGGGCAGCGAGGACGTTGGCGTTTTCGCGCTGCCGAATCACGAGATTCCACTCGTCTACTTCCGCCTGGGCGCGATGGATCCGGCAAAATTAGCGGCAGCAAAAGCAGCGGGCAAAGAGCTGCCCGGTCCACACACCAGCCGCTTTGAGCCGCTCCCTGAGCCAACGCTGCGCACGGGCGTCACCGCCATGTCGAGCGTGGCGATCTCGCTTCTGCAGTGAAGAAGCCATGAAACTGGCTCAATCGTTCACAAGACTCCAGAATTTCCGGCGAAGGCGGCTGGACCTGCGTCGGCCAGACTCAGTGAAGTTCTTTGGAACGCGCGGCCTCGTTCAAGCGCGGGCGGTGGACCGTATTCGCTGGGTTCAAAGATTGGCTTTTCGATTCCCCGTAATCAACCGGACAATCCAGGTCAGGATCACCGCGCCGATCACAGCAATTACGATGCTGATGATCAGGCCATGCTCGCCGACGCCGCCGAAGCCGAGATGAGCCGAAATGAAACCGCCAATGAGCGCTCCGACCAGCCCCACCACCATGTCCATCAGGAAGCCGAACCCGGAGCCCTTCATGATCTTTCCCGTCAGCCAACCCGCAATCACTCCGATAATGATCCAGGCGATAATGCCGTGTCCCATGATGTTCTTCCCCTTTCCGAATCAGTTTCCCAGTGAATAGCGTTGATAGTCCTTTGAAGGAAAAAGGTCAACGGGAAAAAAGAGGGGTACCGCTGGCGCCAGAACCAATTCAGCCGCACAGGCGTCTTTGATTTGTGCGTGACGCGAGTTCCGCTACCATAGGGACCCCAGGGAGTCGATTTCATGTTCCGAAAGCTTCTTGTTTTTGCGCTGTTTTTTGTCGTGCTGCTTCCGAATCGGGCGCATGCCCAGCAGACGGAGTCCTGGCAGGCTAAAGTCGCCCATGAGCTGCCGCTGCTCGGTCATCGCAACTGGATCCTGGTGGTCGATTCCGCCTACCCGCTGCAAAGCGCGCCGGGCATTGAGACCCTCGAAACGCGCGCGCCGCAGACTCTGGTGTTGCGTGTGGTCCTGGGCGAGATTGAAAACTCCGAGCACGTGCGGCCGGATATCTATACCGACGCAGAACTACCCTATGTCTCCGATGAGGACGCACCCGGCATCTCGCAGTTCCGCGCGAACCTGGCCGACCTCCTGCACGCCTATCCCGTGCAGTCGCAGGCGCACGGCAAGCTCATCGACAGAATCGATCAGGACAGTCAGAAATTCCAGGTGCTGGTGCTGAAGACGAACTCGGTCCTGCCCTACTCGTCGGTCTTCATCAACCTGAAGGCGAAATACTGGGGCGACGATGCGGAATCGCGGCTGCGCGGCAAGATGGGTTCCGGAAGCCAGCCGTAAGCGTCTACCGCAACCCCACCAGCCCCCGCACCGATTCGATCAGCTTTTGCGGATCG
>DASZYN010000723.1:0-3058 GCA_035545435.1 Acidobacteriaceae bacterium
GGCGTGCGCATGTCCGGCTCGCTCACGATCTCGATCAGCGGGGTCCCGCAGCGGTTCAGGTCGACGTACGTCCTCGTGGCCGAGTCGGGAAAGCCATCGTGCAGGCTCTTCCCCGCGTCCTCTTCCATGTGCAGCCGCGTAATGCCGATGCGCTTCTTGCTTTCACCGCTGGGCACCTCGATCCACCCATGCTCCGCCAGCGGCTTGTCGAACTGCGAAATCTGGTAGCCCTTGGGCAGGTCGGGATAGAAGTAGTTCTTCCGCGCAAACACCGACCGCTCCCGCACCTCGCAGTGCAGCGCCAGCGACGCCAAAGTCGCAAACTCGACGGCCTTGCGATTGAGCACCGGCAGCGCGCCCGGCAAGCCGAGGCACACCGGACAGACATTTGTGTTCGGAGGCGCGCCGAATTTGTTGGCGCAGCCGCAGAAGGCCTTCGTCTCGGTCAGCAGCTGCACGTGCACCTCGAGACCGATCACGGCTTCATACCTGGCGAGGACTTCCGGCGAAAGTGTCACAGCGGTGGCCATGGGAAGTTCCAGTGTAAAACGGGCCGCCGCGATCGGCTGGCGGATGACCCTTCCGCGCGACCTGCTCTCAGTCTCCAGCCCCAGCAGGAACAACCACTTCATCGCGACGAACGAGCACGCCGGCGACCTTCCGCGTCAACGCCACCACCGCACCGGCATAGCTGAGACTCAGCCGCGGGATCCGCTTCAAATCAGTCAGCAAAGTATGCGATTCCGCCCCCACCAGCAGCGCACCGTTGCGGATGATGTGCCAGTGGAACGTGGCCGAAACGACTGTAAACACCAGAGCGGCGGGACCGAGCTGAAACGTGTCGCGCCCATCGAGCCAGAAGTGCAGTCCGGCATCGCAACTGAGCGAGGTGAGTGGGATCACCACAACACAGATGACCCAGGCAAAGCGCTCGGAACGGATCTGCAGCGACTGCTGCTGCAGCGCGGAGAAGAATCCTGAACTGAACAGCACGAATGTGGCTTCGACCAGGCCGAAGTGATTGCGCGCGTGGTGCTCCACATGGCGAAGCGCCAGCATGCAGGCCAAACCGCGCAGCGCCGCGGCCATCAGCGTGACCTTCCAGTTCCAGTGCGTGATGGCGTAGAACCACCCTGAACCCGGCATCGCACCTGTCCCGAATTTTCCGCCGTCCCTCATGCTCTCGAGCCTTCGTTCCCCGTCCGGATTGGCTTCCGCTCCCTCAACGCCACCTTCCCATCGCCTCAGGCCATGCACCATCAATGGGGCATTACAGTTCGCACAATTTCACCGCGTCGGCACTCCATTCGTTACGAACCGCGACGTTGCTATCTCCCGATAGTTACCAACGATTGCGAGTTTTTTCGAAACTTCACCCCAACCCATGGGTTCACCCTTGCGACGGCGAACTTCGCCGCTCCATCATCAAGACCCACGCAGTTCACGGGCAGCTTCTCTTCTGCATCGGGCTACTTCTCCGAGGATCCCAGCCTGGCTGCACCCGGTTTCCGCGCTTTTTGCGCGCATACTGCTTCTGCATCCAGGCCGTGATCTGTCGATAGCAACTCGATGCATGAAACAGACTCCCCGGAACCGCAGAAAGCGATTCCCGATGTCCACCCACGCCCGCATCCGCTCCGCAATTGCCGCCCTTTGCCTGAGTGCCGCTCCGCTTCTGCTCGCCCTCTTCCTTCTGGCCGGCTGCGGCATGCAGTCCGGAAACTCCGTCTCCAATCCTGGAACCACTTCCGGTTCTGCCTTCGTCATCGGCACCGACGCGCCGCTGGCCAGCGTCGTCTCATTTAACGCCACCCTTCAGGCGATCAACGCGATTGACGCCAGTAACAACTCGGTCGCCCTCATCAGCGGTTCGCCCACCGTCGACTTCGCTCGCTTCAACGGCCTGCAGACCCTGCTCGATATGAACAGCGTGCCCGCCGGCACGTATACGCAAATCCAGGTCGTCTTCTCCAGCGCCACCATTGGCTATCTGCAGACCGGCTCCGGCGCGCCCACCATCCAGACCATGCCCGCCACCTTCACCACCAATACGGTGACGAAAACGCTGGCCAATCCGCTGGTCGTTTCAACCGCCGGGCCTGTGGGCATTCACATGGATTTCCGCCTCGATAAGTCCGTTCAGGTCTCGAATGGCCAGATCACCGGCGACGTGAATCCCACCCTCGACATCCGCGCCGTGGGCCCGACTGATCCCGATGCTTACGTCGACGAATTCATCGCCGGCGTCGTCAACCCCACAGCCTCCTCGCAGTCGTTCACCATTCAGGGACCCCACGGCCGCACCTTCACCGTGAACGTGAATGGACAGACCGAGTGGGACAACGGCGAAAAGCTGAGCGACCTGACCTCCACCAGTGTTGTGCAGATTTCGGGCAGCCTCGATCGGGCTGACTCCACCATCGATGCCGACGAAGTCGCCATCCTGACGCAGAACGGCTTCTACGCCGGCGGCCAGATCACCTATGTCCAGCCCTCCAGCGGTCCGGCGACCGCCTTCCAGCTCTATGTCCGCGGCACCCTGCCGGCGAGCGGCGATGGTGTCTCGCTGGGCCAGATCGCGCAGGTCAACCTCAGCGGCTCAGAGAAGTTCTTCATCTACTGGATGCACAACCCGCTCACGGAATTCCTCTTCAACTCCTCAACGCTGCTGCCGGGTCAACATGTCACCGTAGGCGGAGCGCTGTCTGGCGCGGCCGACGGCAATGCGCTCAGCGTCAAGCGAGTCGTCCTGCGGAACTGGGGCTTCAACGGAACGCTGGTGCCCAATTCCATCTCCAACGGCACATTCCAGATGAACATCGCCGGCTTTGCGGGCCTGCTGGTACCGAATCAGCCGGTGACGGTGTACACAGGTCCAGGCACGCGGTTCCGCCTCGGCCTGAATGCGATGGCGGATGTGAGCACAGCAACAAAGATCCGCGTCGTCGGGCTGCTGATCAAGGACCCCACCTCCGGGAACTCCGTGCTGCTGGCCCACTACATCGACGACTTGGACAAGGACTAGACTCCTCCCCGGCGAACCCACGAAAGGCGGCGC
>DASZYN010000724.1:0-5540 GCA_035545435.1 Acidobacteriaceae bacterium
CGAAGCTCTCAAAGCAAGAATTGAACCTTACATTGCCGAAGGTGGCGCCGCGGTTGGCGATCGAGGCGCGATGGAAGCCTTCCTGGAATTGCGCCTCGCGCTGGAAGCTGGACTGGTGCGCGCAGCGGAGCCCGACGCTGCATCCCCAACCGGTTGGCGTGTGAATGCCTGGGTCAAGCGGGGGATCCTGCTCGGCTTTCGCATCGGGCAACTGCAGGGGTCCGGCGAAACTCTCTCCTTCGTCGATAAGGACACTTATCCGGCGCGGCGATTCGCGCCTGAACAGGGCATCCGCATCGTTCCCGGCGGTTCGTCGGTTCGTGCGGGAGCCTGGCTTGGGCGCAGCGTTGTGATGATGCCGCCCAGCTACGTGAACGTGGGCGCGTATGTGGATGAAGGCAGCATGATCGACTCGCATGCGCTGGTGGGCAGCTGCGCGCAGATCGGTAAGCGCGTGCATCTGAGCGCCGCCGCGCAGGTGGGTGGGGTGCTCGAGCCGGTCAACGCGAGTCCCGTCATTCTCGAAGACGATGTACTGGTGGGCGGCAACTGCGGCGTGTACGAAGGCACGATTGTTCGCAGCAAGGCGGTGCTGGCGGCGGGAACCATCCTGACCCGCGGCACGCCGCTCTACGATGCCGTGCGGGGCGAAGTGCTGCGCGCCGATGCCGATATGCCGCTCATCGTTCCGGAAGGCGCGGTGGTGGTCCCCGGCGCTCGGGCCGTGAGCAAAGGGAAGGGCAAGGAGATGGGGCTCAGCGTCTATACGCCCGTGATCGTGAAGTATCGCGACGACAAGACGGAGCTGAGTTTGGCGCTGGAAGATCTGCTGCGCTGATCGAACCGGTTCTACGCTTCCTTCTCTTCGCGTTCATGGAGGAAGGAGAGCGGGGTACCATTTTTCGCGGCCCAGCGGATGCTGGCGATGAGGTCGCCCATGTTGGGAATGGTTACATCCTGCACAGGCAGATATAGACCGAGACAGTTCTCTCCCCACAGATAGTTCGCCATGAGAAACAGAGCCTTGTAACAGGCGGGCAACTCCGAGTCGGACATCTTTGCGCCGGCGGGATAGTCGACCTGCAGCCAGGCTCGGTGGCGATCCCAGGCACCCTGCCGGACCTCATTGGTCTCGTGTCCCTGGCGCCGATACGGGGCTCGGCCGCCACGCATCCAGAACGGCACGTCGGAGACACGAACCAGCCATCGTCCACGGCGCCGCCGCGGCGCGATCGAGGCTTCGTTCTGGGATTCGCCCCAGGCTTTTACCGCCAGCTCAAGTGCTGCGGACCTCGTCAGCGGCACCGGCTGTTCCAGCAGCAGCACCAGCGACGGGATAGGATCCTCTTCTTCGTTCGGGGACCCACTGACCACATTTCCAAGAAAGCGGACCGCTCTTCGGATCATGCGCTATCCATGGTACGACGAGCGTATCGTACGGGAAAGGTAATAATGATCAGATAGCCATGTTGATTAACTACCGATGTAACTGGATAACTGATGACTTAAGAAGAAGATGATCTGCGGCGCGCCTGGCGTTGTTTTTTTGAGCGCTTCGCGGTTCTATCCAGGCAGGAAATCAGGCGACTTCACTGATCGCGCGCGGCTCACGCTCGACCGAGCGATTCGTCATAAACCGCTCCATGGCCTGCATTGCGCAGCCCTGGCCGCAAAGGTGGTGCATGTCCGGATTGCGGCTCTCGGCAAAGTTCCATGGCAGGAGGGTGAAGCGCTGGCCGGGCTGCCCCTCTTCAAAACAGGGGACATCGCCCAGCATATACATCCACCAGTGGTTGGCTTCGCCCTTCTTCTTACCGCAGATGTCGCACGTGAAAGATACATCCCAAACCATTGGTTACTCCCTGACCAATATGCTTTTCGCAACAGTACTACGAAAGTGGGAGGGGGGCAGTAGCCCTTCCGGGGGAGGGCTCTGGATTTCTCGTCCCCATCCTCGTATGGTGATCGTGCCATGGTTTGCACGCGGTGTCACGCGACCGAATTTCGCCTTTCCAGCCTGCGCTTTCGCGACCTGGAGCACCTGGCTGTGCTGCAATATCCCATGCGCTGCCGTTACTGTCATCACCGCACCTACGGAAATTTCCTGCTGGCCCTGATGCTGTTCCAGTTGCGCCGGCACCATTTCGGCCACCACGAAAACGCGTAAAAGCACGCTGTCGGGCTGTGTTGTGGATGCCTGGATGCGACATTTCGCCGCTGTGTTTGGCCGCTTAACCGTGTTTTGGATTGCGCGGCATGGTTTGGCGCGTTCTGACAACCGGCACGGTGATAGAGACCGATTTGGTGGTCTGGGACTGCCGCGTTTTCCAGGGACGTGCGACCTGCGGATGGCGAGGCTTATCCATAAGAACCTCCCCTGCCGGGTTCAGTTTAGTCCTCGCCGCCCGTTTGCAACAGCCGCTCCGCTGCTTACTGTGGTGTCGGGCCGCGCACGACCTGCACCAGGTTGTCAGGCTGAATGTGTTTCGCGAAAGCCGCTTTCACATCCGCAGCGGTCAGGGCATAGTACTTCTTCGCGGCACGGATGGGTTCATCCAGGGGCAAACCGACCTCGGCCCGGCCGAGCAGCCCGCCGGCGACCGCCTCTTCGCTCGATTCGCTCAGCGGAATCTGCCGGAGCAGGAGCGCTTTGGCCTGATGCAGCTCCGCATCGGAGACATCCTGGGTCCGCATCTGATCCAGGTCGCGCACAATGAGCGCCCGCGCCTTCGAGACGTTGGGCGGATCGCATCCATAATCGACCGAGTAGCTGGTGCGGGTCTTCGACGCATCCATGCTGACGTTCACGTTGTAGACATATCCGGCGACCTGGCGAAGATCGTGATAGAGGCGCGTGGCATAGAAGCCGCCGCCGAGCACGTGATTGCCGAGTTGCAGGGGATAGTAGTCCGGGTCGAAGCGGTTGATGTCGATCTGCTCGGCCAGGATCACGGAATCCTGCACGGCCTGCGCATCGGGAACGTTGGCTGCGGAAGCCTTGTTCACGGGGATCGCGGGGAGCGTGGTGTTGGGCGCGGGTCCGGTGGACTTCCAGTCGCCAAACGATTTCTCGATGACCGTCTTCGCCTCTTCCGGGGTTACATCTCCAATCACGACGATGGTGGTGAGGTCGGGGCGAACGGTGGCGGCGTGGTACTGTTTTACGTCGTCGAGGGTCAGCTTCATGATCGTCTGCGGCGTCGCCTCGCGCAGCACCGGATCGTTCTTCGGCAGCAGCGCCACATCAAGCGCTTTCGACGTGCGGTAGCCAGGGCTCTGCAGATTGCCGGCGACAAATTGTGCGACCTGCTGCTGCGTGATTTTGAAGGCCTGCTCCGGCAACGCCGGATGCAGCTCGTTATCCGCGAGCAGCTCGACGCCGCGCGAGAAATACTCCTTCAGCACCTTCACTGAAAAGTCATAGCCTGCGCTTTCGTTGGCCGCGATGTCATCGAGAGCCTTTTGAAATGCGATACGGTCGAGGGTCGTCGTTCCGTAGGAGTAAAGCTGGTCGAGGACCTCGCCAACGCCCTCCTTCTCGGGAGGCGACTGCAGGTCGCCATTATGTTTCACCGAACCCATCACGGTAACGGTCGGGCTGGTGGTGTCGGTGCGGACGATCAGGCGGATGCCATTCGCGAGTTTTGTATCCGAAACAGGAATAAAAGTGGTGGGCACCTGCAGCTGGCTGAGTTCCTTCTCCGCCCAGGCCGGCAGGGTCACGGGCTTGGTGGGCGCCGAGGTCACCTTCTCGCTGCCGCCGAAGCCTTTTTGCGCAACCGGCTCGCCGTTCGGTGCGGGCTTGAGCGTGGCTGTAATCGTTGGTGCATTCAGCAGGTATTGCCTGGCCACTCGATTCACATCGGCCAGCGTGACTTTTTTAATGGCCTCGACATCTTCGTCCGGCGAGTTGCGGCCTTCGCCGGCAAGGGCCTGGGACCAGACTGAGGCGAGATCAGGAATGGAGTTGCGCTGGAACTCAGCCTGCGCGATTTCGGCGCGCTTCGCCGCATCGACCAGATCGGCGGGAACGCCGTTCGCCGCGTATTTGTTCACGATCCCGCGCAGCTCGTCCAGAGGCGGATTGGCGTCCTGACCGGCAGGCAGCGCGACCAATCCAAAAGCGACGCTCGCTTCGGTGTAGTTTTCGCCCAAACCAAATTCGGCGGCGAGGGCCTTGCCCGCGGGCACCATTCCGTAAATGTCGGCGCGCTGGCTCGCCAGGACGTCGGAGAGAATCTGCAGTGCCGCCCAGTCGGGCGAGTCGGTGCCCGGCATCCGCCACGCGATGAATCCCAGAACGTAAGGCAGATTGCTGTCGAGGGTGAAGGTATCGGACTTTACCGGCTGGAGGTGAACCTGAGGATGCGCCGGGACCGGATGGCTGGGAATGTCACTGTAGAGGTTACGAATTTTTTCAAGTGTCGCCGCCGGATCGACATCGCCTACGACCACGAGAATGACGTTGGAGGGGGTGTACCACTTGTCGGCGTATTCCTTGAGCATCGCTCCTGTGGTTTTTTCAAACGAGGGGCGCGTACCCAGGGCGTCGTGCGCGTAGGGGGTGCCGGCGAACACGTCCTCGTTCAGGCGGGTCAGAAATTTGTAGGTTGGATTGGAGAGATCGCGCGCCACTTCCTGTTCAATCGCGCCGCGTTCGTGCTGCCACTCCGCGTCGGAGTTGTCGATGCCGCTCAGGCAGGCTGCTTCCGCCTGGAGAGCTATGTTCACATCCGCTGCGGGTACTGTTTCGAAAAATTGCGTGATGTTTTGTTGCGTATCGGCGTTGTTGTCGCCGCCCATGAGCGCGAAGATGGCTGCCGTTTGGTCGGCCGTCATCCCCTTGCAACCGCGGAAGGCCATGTGCTCCAGAGCGTGCGCCATACCGGGGAAACCCTCGGGCGTCTCATTGCCGCCGGCAAGGACATTGGCCTGCACCGTGACCACGGGCGCGAGGGTGTTGCGAATGATCACGACGCGCATCCCGTTGGGCAGCGTTGCCCGGGTGGGCGGTTCACTCGCGGCGCGCGCCAGCGGCGCAACGGCAAGGGTCAGCAGGACAAGCGGCAAAACGCGCGAAAAATGCGGACGATTCACGATCCCTCCGGGACGGGTTTCCCTTCAGGAATGGTAAGGGAAAGGCGCGCGTACGGCCTGCCGCATGTGGGCCTTAGTGACAAACTGCGTGTTTGCGGCGATCAGTCCTGCTGGTCGTCGCCGATCGGCATGCCGGGCGGTGCGGCAATGGGCTTCGCGGGGACGAATTTGGCGGGATCCCTGAGGAACTCGTCGATGCGGGCAGCCTCGAAGCTCCCGAACGCTGAATCCGCGCCGCCGCCCTGGGAGTCACGCACATACCGATCGCGCAGCGACTGCAGCTTCACGCGCAGGATGCCCCTCACTTCCGGCGACGCCTCCGAGTTGGCTGCGAGGCCCAGCATGGCTTCGACGATGCGGCTATCCACACCGCGCTTCACGGCTGCGGCGAGTCCGCCTGCATCCCCAGTCCCCGTCGATTTCAGGGTCGCGTCGATGACATC
>DASZYN010000725.1:0-3958 GCA_035545435.1 Acidobacteriaceae bacterium
TGTGTCAGCGGCAACGTCTGCGTGTTGTTGTACAGCAGATCCGTTACCTGGATCGACGCCGGCGAAATCTTCACCACCTTATAGTGATGATCCACCACGTCCCCTTCGTTGGCGATGAACACATCGTCGCCGTGCAGCAGAAAGGCCTTCCTCGCGCCATTGTTGGCCGAGTATCCAAAAAACTTCAGATCGATCGGCGGAGGAGGCGGCGGACCCGGAGGCGCCTGCGGCACTACCGGTCCCGGGCGCACAGTCGCAATCACTTTCGGAATCTCCACCGGCGCCGATGTCATCGAGAAAATATTCCGCCCCTTGCCGCTGTACTCCAGCGACTCCGCACCTGCCATCACTTCCGGATGCAGCGTCGGATCCAGCTTCTCCAGCGGAGGCATTTTCTTCGCCGCGTGACCATTCGCATCGCGTGCCTCTGTCTGCGTCTGCGCCGTCTCCGGCGACGCCCCGCGGTTCTCCGATGACGGAGCCGGCGCTGGCGCCGGAGAAGGGCTGCCGCCGAAAACATACCGCACGAAATACACGATGGCGCCCATCAGCACCACCGCCAGCACCACCAGGATGATGACGTTCCGCTTGTTTTCGAAGCCGCTCCTCATTGCGGTCCCTCGCCCCCCGCAGGCTGCGGCTCGCTCGGCGCCGGCTCCAAATTGTTGTCGAATCCGGTGGGCAGATCGGTGGCCCCGCCATGCAGCCAGGTCGTCAGGCGCAGGCGCAGGTTCACCAGGCCGCCCTGCTGCCCGTTCAGCGTGACGCCGTTGATGATGAAGAAGACGTGGTCCTGATCGCGTTCCAGTCCGTTGATGAAGTGCATCAGGTCCGAGTACTGGCCGCTTAGGCCCGCATCGATGTGCAGTTCCGTCAGCCCGCTCGGTGCGTCGCTCTGCACATACGCCGCCCGCGAGAGCTTCACGTTGCTCTTCGAGGCCACCGCCCCCAGTTGGCTCAGGACGGTCGAATAGTTCGGCGCGAGGCGCATGTCGTAGAACTTCTGCGCGGCCTCATCCGCGGCGTTCACCTTTTCCGGCAGGCCGCTCAGGTGCTTCATCTGCGCCTCGAGCTGCGCCAGCCGCACGTTCTCCTGAATAAATTCCGCCGAGCGCACCGAATTGATCGATCGCCACGCAAGCGCGTAACGCACGCCGATAAAAACATCGGCCGCTACGACCAGAGCCAGCAGCACGAAATGCAGATTCAGCTTCGTCACGCGATTCATGGAGTTTTACGCCCTCCCGTCGCGCCGCTCGGCTTCTTCTGCTCTTTCACTGCCCGAGTCTTCGGATGAGTAACGGCCGCCGGCTGCTTCGAGGCCGCACTCGCGGATTTCTCCTCGCTCCCAGCCTGCAGCGGCAGGGGGCGATAATCCGCCAGAATGTCGAAATTCACCAGGTTCCCCGCGCTCGCATTCTGCACACCCGCACCGCCCTGCGCTGTAGCCAGGGACTCCGCCGCCAGGCGCGGCGCCGCAAAATGCCGTGACTTCTCCAGGTTCCGAACCAGCGCCAGTCCGCGATCGCGCTCACCCGTCACACGCAGCCGGATGATCACATTGCCTCCGGGACCCGTAATCGGATCGATGGCCAGCACCTGCACGCCGGTCGGCAGCACCGTCTCCAGATCCGTCATCGTCGCCGTCCACGAAAACGCCTTGCGCTGGAACAGCGAATTCAGGAATTCCGACTGCTGCAGGATGCCCGCGTCCTTCGGCTGCTGCATCATGCGCCGATATCCCTGCTGCTGCTTCTCCAGATCGCGCACACGGCTTTCTACCGTTGCCACCTGCGCACGCGCCGCCTGCGCTTCGTCGGCCTCGTTGCGATCCAGGTACCACAGCGCCCCACCCACCAGAGCAAGGATCACGATCCACGTGCGCAGCCGCCCGTACACCGGCCGCAGGTCGATGTAAGGACGGCTCGCGAGATTAACAGCAATCTTCATTTAAGTCGCCAGCGCCCCCGTTACCCCCGCCACCACACCCGCCGGCACACTCGTCATGGCCGAAGCATCGGCGGGAGTCAGATCCACCAGCCTCGGCGCCGGCTGCACCAGCGCTGCCCATCGCGTCTGCTGGGCCGCATCCGCGCCTCCCGGACCCGCATAGAACATCGTCGATGGCAGCCTCTTCAGCGTGTCTTCATACCACGCCAGTGCGGTGATCACCGCCTGCGCCATCTCCTCCTCGCGCGCCTGCGGCTCCGCAGGCAGATCCATGGAGCGGTGCAGCAGCATCTCATCGCCTTGTGTAACCGCCGTGGTTACAGAAGCGCGGCTGTGATTCATCATCAGCTGCGCGCCGTCGCCTTCCATGGCTGCGGCGGCCGCCAGCGTGCTCGGCAGCAACGCACCCGGCTCATAGCCGGCATCCCGAACCGCGCTTTCGTACTCCGCCACCACATCGGCCGGCATCACCGTCACCAGCACGTTCAGCTGGCCATTTCTCTCCGCCATCACCTGATAGCTCACCGCCGCCGTTTCCACGTCGAACGGCACCATCTTGCGCAGCCGGAAACGCACCACCGACAATGCTTCCTGGCGCTTGGCCGGCAGCGTGTCGAAATCGAGCAGCAGGACGCGCGCCGCCGCGTCCGGAAACACCAGCGTCAGCTCCTTGCTGCGCGGGCTCACGCTGTCCAGGGCCGATTCCAGCGCCGCCACCACCGCGTGAGCGTCAGGAAAATTGGGCACCTTCAGACCCGGCGTCACCGCGCCTTCCGGCAGCGGCGCAAACGCCGTGACGATTTCGCCGTGCTTCTTGCCCGAACGCGCCGCGGTCACTCCCTCGGAGCGGATCTCGCAAGCCGCCTTGGGACGGGTTCCCGGCACCGGTTTAAAGAAATTCTCCAGATTCGGCACTAACGCGATGCCTCGACCTTCGCGACCAACCCTGTCATCCTGAGCGCAGCGAAGGATCTGCTTTCATGAATTTTGTCCGGCGCGCAGGCGCCGATCAGCTGTATTCTTTCGGACCCGAGGAGGCAGCGCACTACCGCGATGCCTCGATGAACGTCACCTTGTTAATTTCCTTCAGCGTCGTCAGCCCGCGCCGCACGCGGTCCAGCGCCGACTCGCGCAGGAAGTGCATGCCTTCCTGCTGCGCCAGCTTCCGCACTTCGGAGCTGGGCTTCTTCTCCAGAATGATTTCACGAATCGGATCGGTCAAATCCAGCAGCTCGTGGATCGCCGTCCGCCCGCGATACCCCGTTCCCGCGCACTCAATGCAGCCGCGCCCTTCGCGGAAGGGGAAGTTCCGCCATTCCCTCAGATCCAGCCCGCTGTCGATCAGAAGGTCGTCGTCGTAGCGAACCTCCTGCACGCAATACTCGCAGATGGTGCGCACCAGCCTCTGCGCCAGAATGCAGTTCAGCGCCGAGACGAAGTTGTAGACCTCCACGCCCATATTCACGAAACGTCCCAGCACGTCCACCACGTTGTTCGCGTGCACCGTGGTGAACACCAGGTGGCCGGTCAGCGCCGAGTTAATGGCGATTTGCGCCGTTTCCTGGTCGCGGATTTCGCCGACCAGAATCTTGTCCGGATCGTGGCGCAGGATCGAGCGCAGTCCGCGCGCGAACGTCAGCCCCTTCTTTTCGTTCACCGGAATCTGCGTGATGCCGCGAATCTGATACTCGACCGGGTCCTCAATCGTGATGATCTTGTCTTCGTCGCTCTTGATCTCGTTCAGCGCCGCATAAAGAGTCGTGGTCTTGCCCGAACCCGTCGGTCCCGTCACCAGCACCATGCCGTACGGCTCGCGAATATACCGCCGGAACCGCTTCACATCGTCGTCCGCAAAGCCCACCACGTCCAGTGTCAGCTTGCGGAACTTCTCGCTCATCGATTCCTTGTCCAGCACGCGCAGCACGGCATTTTCACCATGCACGGTCGGCATGATCGAGACGCGAAAGTCGATCAGCCGCCCCTTGTAGCGGACCCGGAAACGGCCGTC
>DASZYN010000726.1:0-10643 GCA_035545435.1 Acidobacteriaceae bacterium
CACCAATCAGGGCCACAAGGAAGCCAATCATGAGCGCGCCAAAGTTCGCACCCGGCGCCATCTCGTTGTATTGCTCGGTAATCGCGAATATGCCAAAAATCAGGAATGCCGTGAGAACGATTTCGTCGCCAAACGCGTGGAGGGGGGTAATTCCCGGCGCCGGATGAGTAAAGAAGACACCGGCGGCGCCTCCAGCGGCTCGCGTGAGATGGTGCGTTAGGTTGAATTCATTGATGACCGGAGAGAATAGCTGTAACACCAACGCAGCTCCGGCGAATCCTCCAAGAATCTGGGCAGCGCAATAGGGGACGACCTGCTTCCAGGAGAATTTGCGATAAAGGGCCAGAGCCAGAGTCACCGCCGGATTGGCATGGCACCCACTGATCGATCCCGTGGTGTAGATGGCTACCGCGACAGCCAGCCCCCACGCGATGCAGACGCCCCAGTAAGCGTGCTGGTAAGGGCTCGGATCGTAAAGGGAATACATTGCAGCAACCGAATCGCCGAACGCGATGATGATGAACATGGCAACTGCTTCGGAAAGAAGCGCGCCCGTAAATTTCCGGGTCATGAAGTCCTCGCTGGATTGCAGGGACCATGGTATTACGTACTTGCCTCACGTTGAGCGGACTGTGCGTTCAGTATTTCCCCACACGGGCAGCGGCCTTGAGCGGCACGATCAGGGCTGACTGGGCGACGATGCGGCTGCGCTTCCGGACGGCGCTTCGCTCTGCGAGTCCTGCGCGTGACTGGCCTGAAGCTTTTGCCGCAAACTCTGATCGGCGGCCTGAGTGAGTCTCTTAGTCTTTGCGAATTCGGCCTGGGCCTCGACGCGCTTGCCCATGGACTGATAGAGCCGCGCGAGCCTCCAGTGCACCTGCACGTCGTCTGGCGCGATTTTTGCAGCAGTTTGAAAATCGCGGAATGCCGCATCGTTATTGCCCGCCTGCGCGTCGAGAATGCCCAGATCGAGCCAGGGGAGTTCCTGCCGGGAATTGAGCTTCAGGGCTTTTTCTACCAGGGGACGGGCCACGTCGGCTCGATTCAGTCGAACGTTGGAATCAGCCCAGTACGCGATGCTCTCTGCGTCATTGGGCTGGTTTTCAACCTCAAGCCCGAACTGCTCGGCCGCCTCCTCATACTGGCTCTGCGCCCACAGCAGATAGCCAAGTCCGAAATGCACGCCTGGGATCTTCGGATCAGCTTTGACGGCATTGCGGAACTGCTGGATCGCGCTCTCGTGATCCCGCATCTCGTCATAGGCTTCGCCGGCCAGCATGTCCGCCTCGGCAGACTCTGCATTCAGAGCCAGAATCTCGTGATAAACGTCGAGCACGCACTTATATTTCCTGGCCCACAAACAGCTGTGCGCCAGCACCAGGCGGTATGGGAGGTTTTGTGGATCGCGTGTCGTTGCATCGCGGAGATAGGGAATAGCTGCGGCGTAGTCGCCCGCACCGTAATCCGCCATGCCGATCAGCAGGCGCAGCCGCTGCCCGTCCGGCGAATCGGGGGATGTGCGGTGGTAGAGCGAAACGAATACGCGAGCAGATCCTTTCATGTCACCGGACTTGAACAGAGCGAGTCCGAGATTCATCTGCAGGCCAGGCATGGACGGCTTGATGGCCAGGGCCTTCCGATAGTAACGGACCGCGTCGCCGTAGTGCTTTTGCTGCGATGAAATGACGCCCAGGTTCGCGCATGCATCGGCATCGGCCGGATGGCTCTTCAGAATTGTCTGCCATGCGACTTCGGCCTGAGCCAACTCACCTTGCTGCTGCAGCGTGATCGCTGCGTCCCGTTGCTGAGCATAAGAAACCGTCGTCTGGGCGGAGCCGCGCAGGCAAGCCGCCGCGACGACCGCAGCAACCAAAACTCGCAATAATGGAACCCTGTTCAAGCACTGCTCCGACAGCCATTGTCGCGCCCGGGAATACCGGTTCGCAATGGCGGAGAAAAAGAAAGGGCGCGGCAGCAGATTCGCCGCCGCGCCTCAGGGAGGCAAACAAGCTGATTAGAAGATGAACTTGCCGCCCAGTTCCAGAGCACGCGGCTGATAGATTCCGGTCGTCTGGCCGAAGTTTCCGTCCTTGTTGTTGAGGTCAAGGTTCTGGAACTGGGTGTGGTTGAAGGTGTTGAACGACTCGAACCGCAGTTCGATCCGCGGGCCGCCCTCTTTGAACGGAATCGATTTGAAGAGCGAAAGGTTCCAGTTCTCGAGGCCCGGCAGGGTAACGGCGTCCCGCCCAGCGTTGCCGAAGCCGGCATTCACGCCGGTGGGTCCGCCGTTCCACGGCGCTACCGGATCGGTGAACTTGCTCTTGTCGAACCAGGCCGTTTGTTTCTTCGGATAGGACATCTTTCCGGTCTGGTTCGGCCGGTTCGTGGTGCCGCCGCCAAGACCAACGGTGTCACCCCCGCTGTAGCGAACGACTTGAGGAATACCGCTTTCGAACAGCGCGATTCCAGAAACCGTCCAGCCACCCACCACTTCGCGAGCGAAGAGGTTGTCGCTGTGCCGGGCGAACGGCAGTCCGTAGACGAAGCTGGCGTTGAAGATCTGCCGGCGATCGAGGCCGCCCGAGGCGCGGTCGTAGTTAGTGTTATAGGGGTTGGACAGACCATTGAGGTCGTTGGTGGCCGTGTCGATCTCGTGCGACCAGGTGTATGCCAGCTGCGAGGTGAGACCGTGCTTGTTCTCGAAGCGGATACCCGTCTGCAGAGCGTTGTAGTGGAAGTTGGTCTCGTTTTCTTCCTGGTTGATGTTGGCGAAACCAGGGAAGTTGCGATAGGGGTTGGCGGGCGCGCCACCGGCGACTGCCTGGCGGTGCGTGATGTCTCCAACAGGCAGAGTGTTGATCTGCCGGTCGTTGTTCTGATCCCAGCCATTGGACCCGACGTATTGCACGACGGCCACGACGGAAGGAGCGACCTCACGCTGGATGCCGAGACTGTAGTTCGAAGTTCCCGGCGGCGGATAGTGATACTTGATGTTGGTCAGGTTCGATGGGAAGTACTGCTGTGCAGCCGTCTGCCCGTTCAGAGCGCTGGTGTGCGGATCGGAGAAGTACACGCTGTCGGCCGATGGCTGATAGGCGAACGGCGGGTTGAGGGCGGCGTTATACACATCGTTGCCCTGAACGCGCTCGAAGAACACGCCGTAGCCGCCGCGAAGAACCGTCTTGCCGTCTCCGCGGATGTTATAGGCAAAGCCAACACGAGGCTGCCAGGTAAAGTGGAAGTTCTCCACGTTGCCGCGTGGGAAGCCACCCACACCGGCTTCGCGAATGCCGTTGAGATAGAACAGTTCGTTGCCCGTCTTGCTGAAGGTGGAGAGCTGCGAGGTGATGAGCCGGCCGTTCGCGTCGACCGGATTGCCCTTCGAGGTATCGTAATCGGCGATAACGAAGTTCGAGAACGCATCGTACCGTTCGAAGGTGTGCGGCAGGTCATCGTAACGGATCCCCAGGTTAAGGGTGAGGTTACGATTCACATGCCAGTTATCCATGCCATAGCCACTATAGGTGTTCGTGACCCAGTGCTTTCCGGCGAGGTATTCGAGCTGGCTGAAGTTGGCCGTGTCTCCCAGCAAAAAGTTGACATAGGAGTCACCGGAGAACGCACTCGTGTTGAAGATGGCCGTTCCGTTGGTATTGGCCTGCAGCTCCTGGTTCTTGTAAGCGTGCAGCCAGCTGAACCCGAACTTGAACTGGTGGCGACCCTTCGTCCACGAGAGATCGTCTTTGTACTGGAAGCCCTCGTACCCGTTCTTCCAGGGGAAGTAGCTCGGGCTCCAGGTGGTATTGATGGGAGTGCCCTGCAGCTGGATTTCGGGCATGCGCGCCATACGGTTATTCGCCGTTGGGAAAAGGCTGACCGCACTCCATCCGCTGGGCTGGACGAAGCTGCTGCCGCCACTCTTGCCGGCAATCGGAGTGAGCCCGATCTTATTGCCGGCATAGAAGAACCCGGTCTCGTTGAGCAGTGAAGGAGAATAGGTCTGCGTGAGACGAATGACGGCGGTGTACGAGGGGTTGGTCATGGCCGTGCCGACCGTCGGGTAGGTGCTGTTGCCCCAAAGCGGTGGGTAGAACTGCTTAGCCATGGCGTCATGCAGATAGTGACCCATGATCTGGTACTTGGAACTGAAGGTGTGGTCGATGCGAACCACGTCTTCGCGAATGTTATCTGGCTGCGGGATCGAAGCGGTGTACTGCGAGGTGCCGAGGTTGGGCTTGGGAAATGTTCCCGAATTCAGCTCGAGAACAGCGTTCGGATCCATAAGGTTAGCGGGAATGACATTACCCGGAAACCGCTCACCAGCGGTCAACCCATCCTGTGCGTATAAGGCGAGCTTCGCAGGATCGGTGGTTTTCGGCACGCAGGGCGCCTGCACGCCGGCATTGCAGGCCGGACTCGCCGTGGTGGGATTGTTCCACGGGACGTACGTGAGGTTGGTGCCAGCGGTCGGGAAGTTGGCAGCAGGGATGGTATTCGCAGTCAGCGGCGTACTGCCCAGAATCAGACGCCGCCATTCCTCGTTCCAGAAGAAGAATGTGCGGTTGCGATTCTCGTTGTAGACGTGAGGTATGAACAGGGGACCGCCGATATTGCCGCCTGGCTCGTTGAGCTGGAAGATGGGACGGCTGTTGCCGGTAGCTCTCCGTTTCACAAAGTAGTCGTTCGCGTTGTAAGCGGTGTTGCGGTTGAACTCATACAGTTCGCCATGGAAATCGTGGCCGCCGGATTTGAGCGCCATCACGATCGTTCCCCCGGAACCAATGCCGTAGTCAGGCGGGTAGTTGCTGTCGAGGGTCTGGAACTCGGCAATGGCGTCCTGAGCGGGCAGGTTCATGAAGCAGCCGCCGCAGCCGCGATCGTTTTGCTCGCCGCCATCAATCAGATAGACGTTATGCGTGTTGCGCGTGCCGTTGAAGCTGATGCTGTTGGCAGACGTCAGCGCATCGACGCCGCCGAAGGAAGGCAGCGTGCTGGAGACGCCGAGGCCGAGGGCCGCGAGCTGCGTGACGTTACGGCCGTTGGTGGAGAGCTGTTCGACTTGTTCAGAACTGATAAGGGTGCTGACTTCGCTGGTTTCGGTCTGCGTTTGAAGAGCATTCGCCTGGACGGAAACGGTTTGTGTCTGACTTCCAACTTTGAAGACGATGTCAGCTGCAACCGTCTGCGCGACGTTAACGACGATGCCGGTTTTGGTGAAGGTCTCAAAGCCAGGAGCCGTAGCCGTCATGGTGTAGGTGCCGATGGCAAGATTGGCAAAGCGAAATTCGCCCACTGAGTTGGAGACTTGCTTGCGCTCGACCCCGGTGGCAGTGTTGGTCAGGGTGATTGACGCATTGGCGACGACGGCGCCAGTGGAGTCGGTGCAGTCGCCGTTAATGGTGGCATTTTCCTGGGCGCACAACGTAGAGCTCAGGGCAAAGACGAGCGCCAGAACAGCGAACGAAACTGAGAAAAGCCGGCGAATAGCGTGGATGCGGGTAGAGAAAGGTGCTGGGCGAGCAATTGCAATCATGGGTGCCTCCGTGAGCAAACGTTTTCTGAAACTGGAAGACCGGTTCTTCCACCGGAATTTTTTTAGGGGAACACAGCCTGATTTATTACAGGCGGTAAACAATTACTCCCACGAACGAGGCGTTGTCAAGGCATTTCAGGGCTGTTCTGAATGCCGTTTATGGCATCCCTGAAACCGTTTACCCGGCAAATCGATTGACTGCGCCAATATCCCAATTCCGGACTGGCCGGAAGGTCTCCCCGGACTGAAGCTTAGGGACGAGCAGGTCAATCCGACGCCGCCCAGCG
This sequence comes from Acidobacteriaceae bacterium, assembly GCA_035545435.1. Classification (GTDB taxonomy): domain Bacteria; phylum Acidobacteriota; class Terriglobia; order Terriglobales; family Acidobacteriaceae; genus Palsa-343. Next base: position 5,821 of record DASZYN010000726.1, read on the forward strand.
GATCCTTCCAGAACCTCATCAATGACGGTCTGCGGCCAGGTGTTGGGTGCTTCGCTCCAACCGTCTTGCCACACGGCTGGCACCTCCTTCCACACACTCTCGGGGGGCAAGAATCAAAATGACACCGGTGATCCGCCTGCAACGAAAGAAAAGAATTGTGCCACTTTGAGTGGTTGGATAAATCACTTACAGGTCCGCCTCCTGCCGGATCCGCCGCACTGCGGATCAAAAAAGCGTTTTCTTTAAATTGACCCCGTGCGCCCGAGGTTTTAGGGTGGTGTGTCGTCGCCGCAGGCAAATTTCGCAGCGAATCCATCAGGCGGCGCAATGCATTCATCACGAGGGGACCTTATGCCGAAAGCCGGGATGCGCATCTGGGCAGCGTTTGCAATCTGTCTGGGGATGTTGGTCGTGAAAGCGGGAGCTCAGGATGTTTCGAGGCTGCCTTTCATGAATTCGAATCTCTCGCCCGAGGAGCGGGCCAGGGATCTGGTCAGCCACATGACGCTGGAGGAGAAGGCGTCGCAACTCGTCAATCAGGCACGCGCAATTCCGCGACTAAATGTGCCCGCCTATGACTGGTGGAGCGAGGCGTTGCACGGGGTTGCCGTGAACGGCACCACGGAATTTCCCGAGCCGATGGGGCTGGCGGCGACCTTCGACGCCCCGCGCATTCATGAGATGGCGATCGACATCGGCATTGAGGGCCGCATTAAACATATGCAGGCTGAGCGAGCCGGCCACAGCAACATCATGGAGGGTCTCGATTTCTGGGCGCCGAACCTGAACATCTTTCGCGATCCGCGATGGGGACGCGGCCAGGAAACCTACGGCGAGGATCCCTACCTCACCGGCCGCATGGGCGTCGCCTTTGTGACCGGCATGCAGGGCGACGATCCGAAATACTACCGCGTGATTGCAACACCGAAACACTATGCGGTGCACAGCGGACCAGAGCCGACGCGACACATGGCCGATGTCGACGTCAGCAAGCACGATGAGATGGACACCTATTTGCCGGCGTTTCGCGCGGCGGTCACCGAGGGCAAGGCCGATTCTGTGATGTGTGCCTACAACGGAATCAAGGGCCAGCCGGCTTGTGCGAATCAATTCCTTCTGGAAGATCAGCTGCGCAAACACTGGGGATTCAAGGGATACGTGGTGTCGGACTGCGGAGCCGTCATCGACATCTATGCCGGTCATCATTACCGGCCAACGCAAGCCCAGGCGTCGGGAATCTCGCTGCTGCGCGGTATGGACAACGAGTGCGCAGACTTCTTCGCGAAGGTGCATGACGACCACGATTACAAGCCTTATATCGACGCCGTGCGCCAGGGCTACCTGAGCGAAAACGACGTGGACACGGCTCTGGTGCGGCTGTTCACCGCACGCATGAAGCTCGGCATGTTCGATCCGCCGGATATGGTGCCCTACACGAAGATCGACGAAAAAGAACTGGACAGTGCAGAACATCGCGCTCTGGCGCGGAAGCTGGCGAATGAATCCATGGTGCTGCTGAAGAATGACGGCACGCTTCCGCTGAAGTCGAGCGTGACGAAGATTGCGGTCATTGGTCCGCTGGCCGATCAGAATCGCGTGCTGATGGGCAACTACTCCGGCATGCCAACCCATTCCGTGACGGTACTGGATGGACTGAAGGCGGAATTTCCAAACGCGAAGATCCGTTTTGTCCCGGGGACGCAATTCCTGCGCAACGATGGCGATCCCCTGCCGAACAGCTTGCTGACCACTCCGGATGGTAAGCCCGGATTGAAGGCGGAGTACGGATCAATCGAGGGCATGGACCTCAACCCGAGATCGAAACCAAAGCCGCTAACCACTAGAACGGAACCCAACGTGAATCTCGCAGCCGGCAGCCTTCCTGCCGAGGCCCAGGGCAAGCCCGCGATTTCCGTGGAGTGGTCCGGATTTCTGACAGCCCCGGACACCGGGGATTACCTGCTGGGGATAACGGTCGATGGTTTTGGCCGGTTGATGGTGGACGGCAAACCCTTCGCTCAGGTTTTCAGCATGGGCGGCAGAAATGCCAAGATGGGCCGCATTCATCTTGAACGCGGCGAAAAAGTGCCGATCACGGTGACCTATGCAAAGCTGAATCCCGCCGGCGAGCCAAAGGCGCAACTGCTGTGGGGACGATACAACCCCGCTCCTTCTCCCGAGGCTGTCGCAGCGGCGAAGGAAGCCGACGTGACCATCGCGGTCGTCGGCATTACCAGCGAACTGGAAGGCGAGGAAATGCCGGTAAGTGAGCCCGGGTTCCTTGGCGGCGATCGAACCAGCCTCGATTTGCCTCAGCCGGAAGAGAACCTCATTGAAACCGTCGCTGCCACCGGAAAGCCGCTCGTCGTAGTTCTGATGAATGGCAGCGCGCTCAGCGTGAACTGGGCCAAAGCACACGCTAATGCGATCCTCGAGGCGTGGTATTCCGGGGAAGAAGGCGGCGCGGCCATCGCCGAAACCTTGAGTGGAAAAAACAACCCCGCCGGACGACTTCCGGTGACGTTTTATACCGGTGTCGACCAGCTGCCGAACTTCGAAGACTACTCGATGAACAACCGGACTTACCGCTATTTCAAGGGCGAGCCGCTCTACCCGTTTGGATATGGCCTTAGCTATACAAAATTCAGCTACAGCGGGCTGGAAGTGCCTGCCGAAGAGGTGAATGCGGGCGATCCGGTTCATGCAACTGTCACCGTCACAAACACAGGCAGCCTCGCCGGGGATGAGGTTGTGGAGCTGTACCTGCAGTTCCCTGATGTTCCCGGTGCGCCGCTCCGCGCCCTTCGCGGATTTCAGCGTGTACACCTCGAACCAGGCGCAAGCCAGAAGGTGGACTTCACTCTGGGCCGTCGCGATCTGAGCATGGTAACGGAACTCGGTGATCCGATCATCGCCGACGGAGCTTACACGATCACCATCGGTGGGGGCCAGCCCAACACCGAGGCGCCTGTCGCCACGGGTCACTTTCGGGTCAAGGGCCAGCTGATGTTGCCAGAGTGAAGAGCAATAAACAGGCTGCGCCTAACCAGCGCAGCCTGTTCGATCGGAGGGGCTGTGTCCCTCCGGGCGCAGCCCTCGGTAGCGTCTAAGCCGTGCGGTGTGTCGCCGAATTGCTCGATCGGCAGAAGAATCGGCCAACGACCAGGAAAACGCGGCGTAGACAGGCAATTGCTGTGGTATACGTTTCTCGTCGTAGCCGCTGTCGCAGGAGTGAGTGCTTCAATGAGAATGCAGCGTTTCGCAATCCTATCCATCGTCGCGATGTTCGTTTTCACTGGTCCGGTATTTCTTGGACAGTCCGCTGGTCCGGCGGTCATCACCATCCACACCGATCAAACAGCATCAAAGGTCAGTCCGACTCTCTACGGGCTCATGACCGAGGAGATCAATCACTCTTACGAGGGTGGTCTGTATGCAGAGCTGATCCAGAACGATACCTTCCGCTCCGACTGGTCCGGCGTTAACGAATGGATTCTGGTCCAGAATGGCAATGCGTCCGCGAAGATGGGAATCGACAAGACCACCGGTCCCAGTGAGGCTCTGCCGTATAGCCTGCACCTGGAGGTGAGCGAAGCCAGCGCCTCTGGATCCGGCGGTATTCTGAACGGCGGGTTCTGGGGAATTCCGCTGCATCCTAATACCACTTTTCACGGCTCGTTCTACGCGAAAGAAGACTCTCCTGACGTGGGACCTGTGACGGCGAGCCTCGTCGCGAATCAGACGGGCAAGGTGCTGGCGAGCGACACGATTTCTGGTATTGGCACCGACTGGAAGCAGTACACCTTCACACTGAAGACCGGTGCTATCCAGTCCTCGAAAGAGAATCACCTGGTCCTGTCCGTGGCGCATCCCGGCAGCGTGTGGTTTCAGCTGGTGACGCTGTTTCCGCCCACCTACCACGATCGCCCTAACGGAACCCGTTCAGACCTGATGGAGAAGCTGGCAGCAATGCACCCGCAGTTCCTGCGCTTCCCTGGCGGAAACTACCTCGAGGGCGATCACCTGAACGAGTGGTACGACTGGAAAAAGACCATCGGACCGCTCGTCGATCGCCCAGGGCACCCGAGCCCGTGGCGATACTGGTCCACCGATCAGTTCGGACTGCTCGAGTTTTTTGAATGGTGCGAAGACCTGCACATGGATCCCCTGCTTGCGGTCTATGCCGGCTATTCGCTGGCCCAGGAGCATGTCAAACCGGGGCCGGATCTCGAGCCGTACGTCCAGGCGGCGCTCGACGAAATCGAATACGCCACCGGCAGCACCGATACAAAATGGGGTGCCGAGCGCGCAAAGGATGGTCACCCCGAGCCGTTCCACATCACCTATGTCGAGATCGGCAACGAAGACCAGTTCGACCGCTCAGGCAGCTACGGTGAGCGCTATGCGCAGTTCTACAAGGCGATCAAGGCGAAATACCCGGATCTACAGCTGATCGCGACCGCCCCGATTAAGACGATGACGCCTGATGTGCAGGACGATCACTATTATGTGCGCGCTACCGATTTTTTCCACGATGCGACGCACTACGACAAGATCGATCGCAACGGTCCAAAGATTTTTGTCGGCGAGTGGGCGACACGGGAAGGGACGCCCACACCAAACATGGGCGCGGCACTTGGCGATGCGGCATGGATGACGGGTCTCGAGCGCAACAGCGATATCGTGGTGATGGCCAGCTATGCGCCGCTCCTTGTGAATGTCAGCCCGGGAGCGGGAGCGATGCAGTGGGATACCGATCTGATCGGCTACGACGCACTGCGCAGCTACGGTTCGCCCAGCTATTACGCGCAAGTCATGTTCGG
>DASZYN010000727.1:0-5923 GCA_035545435.1 Acidobacteriaceae bacterium
AGAACCCATGCGCCCGATTGACTGTTCAGACCCTGCCCCCAGGCAAAGCCGCCGAGCGCCAGCAGCATTCCCAGGCAGCTTGCACGCCTCAGCATGGCGGCATGCTACCGGCCCAGGGCACCCGGAAAACATCCCACGGAAAGGTCGGGAGGACGCCAGAGCGTTACTGCCACTTCAGCGTGATCTCCCAGGTTGCCCGGCTGGACTCGACCCAATCAAAAACCCGCCTGCGTCAATCCTTCCAGTCCAGCGAGTACACGTCCTGCGTCCCGCGATCGCGCAGCAGCAAGGGGGAATCGTCCGGCGTCAGCGCCAGCCACCCGCCAAACTGGCCCGTCGTGACGAAATCCTTCAGGTCGACCACGCTTTCCACTTTGGGGTCGTCCAGGTGGATCCGCAGCACGCCCCCTTTGCCCGTGAAATCAAGAACGTAGATCGACTGCCCGTCCTTCGACCAGTTCACCCAGCCGAAGGTCCCCTGGGCCAACCGGCTCCACTGGCCGGTTTTCATATCGAGCAGCATCAGCGTCCGTGAATCATCGCTGAGAGCCACCAGCTTCGCTCCGTCCGGCGACCATCGCGGCGAAAACATCCGCTGCGAACCGGCAATCGCAGAGACACGGTGCGTCGCGGCGTCCCAGGTGCGAATCGCCGGCGTGGCCGGGTGGTCCGCCGCATCCCCCGCCGACCCCGCAAAGATAATGCGCGTCCCGTCAGGGGACCAGTTCGGGTCCTGCTGGTTCAGAGGATCGTCCGGAATCAGCTGCACCGGCGTCCCTCCTTCCGCAGGAACCTGATAGATGCGGGCCGGCTGACTCGAACTCACCGGAAACTCGAAGAAGACCAGCGATCGCCCATCCGGCGACCATTGCGGCAGCACGGCGCGCAGCGGGGGAAACGTGAGCTGAGCCTTATCGCTCCCATCGGCCCGGCAGCGCCACAGCGTGCCCTCCGGATAAGCAACATACGCGATCCACTGGCCGTCTTTCGAAAACGATACGTACTCGGCCGAGATGCCCCCAAGGTACGGCTCGAATGCACCGTTGCGCGTGTCAACCCGCGTCAGCTCGCCGCGAAAGGTCGCCCCCACCAGAAAAAGCTTCTTCCCATCGGCGCTCGCCAAGGGCGACGACAACGACATCGGGCTCGACGTTACGGCTATCGGTTTTCCCTCGGGGTGCAGGAAACGGCCGGGCGGCAGCGCCCAGATTTGTCCCTGCGACACGAACAGGAAATAGCGCCCGTCCGCGCTCCACACACCGCAGCACTCATCCGGCGGCGTATGCCAGCCCGCCAGCAAACGATGCAGCTTCGACCCGTCCGCCGCCACCTCCCACAGAAGATGCTGCCCGATTCCCGTCCCAAATCCCTGCGACGTATCGAACCGCACGCTGCCGCTGTCCGGCGTCCACACCAAATGGCTGATCAGCCCATCCACCGTCAGCAGTTTCTTTGCGCCGGAGCCGTCGGCCTGCCCCACATACAAATCGCCCTGATCGGCATACGCCAGCAGCCTTCCGTCCGGCGACCATGCCGCATCGTTGCCAATCGTTTCGCCCAGCCGGCGCGGCGATCCGCCCAGCACCGGCACGCTCCACAACGGCCCGCGAAACGGCACGCCGCGCGCATCGATCGCCAGAAACTGCGATCCATCCGCCGACAGGTGAAATGGAATCATCCCCGGTTGCGGCATTTCAGTTTTGGCCAGCTCGCCGCCCGCCACCGGCACCGCTGCGATCTCCTGCACCGCCGACGTGATCGCGCTGATGTAGAGCCGCGCCCCGTCGCTCCCGATCAGCGATTTCTGCACGCCGTCGTGCGTCAGCTGCGCGTAGTTGGTCATCGAGGGCGGTTCCGGAGTCCGCAACTCCATCCAGCCCAGCGCTGCGAGGATCGCCAGCACGACCACTCCCGCAAGAATTGCCGCCCCGCGGCGGCGCGGATGCGCTTTCGCTGCTCCCGTTCCGGCATGCCCCTCCGCAAGCGCCGTCAGCGACCCATCCGACAGCGCTTCCAGCGCGAATGCCAGATCGGCGGCGGACTGAAACCGTCGGTCCGGATCTTTCTCCAGCCCGCGCTGCACGACCCTTTGCAGTCCCGGAGGAACCGTGGCCGACAATTCTGCCAGCACCGGCGGATTTTCATTCAGGATCGCCGCCATCGTCTCCGCTGAGGTCGGCTTCTCGAATGTCGAACGCCCCGTGAGCATCTCGCACAGCACCACGCTAAGCGAAAAAATGTCGGAGCGTTGGTCCGCCGTCTGTCCTCGCACCTGCTCCGGAGACATGTACCCCACCGTCCCCATCAGTACGCCGGGCGCGGTCTGCCCGCCCAAAGTCGGCGCGGAGCTCTCTCCCTCGTGAGGCACCACCCGCGCCAGCCCGAAATCCAGAATCTTCACATGCCCGTCTTTGGTCAGGAAGAGATTGTCCGGCTTCAGATCGCGGTGCACGATCCCTTTCCTGTGTGCCGCCGCCAAACCGCGCGCGATCTGCACGCCGCTGTCGATCGCAACCCGCAGCGGCAGCGGGCCCCGGCTCAGCCGTGCGCGCAGCGTCTCTCCCTCCAGCAGCTCCGAAACCAGATACGGCACATCCTCCTGCATGCCCATCTGGTAAACCACCAGGATGTTCGGATGATTCAGCGCGGCAGCCGCGCGCGCCTCCTGTTCAAAACGGCGCAGTCGTTCCGAATCGCGCACGAAGGAAACAGGCAGAACCTTGACCGCCACCTCGCGTCCCAGCCGCGAATCGCGCGCGCGATACACCTCTCCCATCCCGCCGGCGCCCAGCGGGGACAGAATTTCGTAATCGCCAAGAATCGTGCCTGGCCCCAGGTGCATTGCCCGGGATTATAGGCGTAAGCGGCTTCCCGGCGCAGACAATCTTGGCTCTACGACGCGCCCCAGTCCATCGCGTACACATCCTGGGTGCCGCGGTCGCGCAGCAGCAGCGGCGAATCGTCCGGCGTCAGCGTCAGCGATCCCCCAAATCCTCCCGCAATCGCGAAATTTCTCAGATCCACCACCGTCTCCATCTTTCCATCGGCAAGCCGCAAGCGAAGGACCGCGCCTCGCCCGGAAAAATCCAGCAGGTAGATCGAGCGTCCATCCCGCGACCAGTTCAACCATCCGAACGTCCCGCGCGCCACTGTCGTCCACTTCTGCGTGGCAAAATCGAACGTCGACAAGCTTTTCGAGTCGGCTCCCAGCGCCGCCAGCGTTCTCCCGTCCGGCGACCAGCGCGGCGAGAACAGGCCGCCCGAACCCGGAACCGGCTGGACGGTTCGCGTCGCCCGATCAAAAATTCTCACCTGCGGCTGCCCCGGATCGGCTGTCGCTTCGGTGGCTCCACGCGCAAACACAATCTGCTTGCCATCCGGAGACCAGTTCGGATCCTGCTGATTGCCATCATCGCCGGGAATCAGTTCTGCCGGGCTTCCGCCTTCAGCTGAGATCTCGTACATCCGCGCCCGCTCTCCGGAGCCGATCGGCTCTTTGAAGAACACCAGTCGCGAACCGTCCGGACTCCATCGCGGGAGCACCACCTGCATCGGGGGAAACGTCAGCTGCACGCGGTTGCTGCCATCCACACCGCTCCGCCACAACGTTCCTTCCGGAAAAGAAACCCAGGCCAGCTGCTTGCCGTCTTGCGAAAAGCTGACATATTGGGCCGAGATTCCACCGAGAAACGGTGTCGCCTCCTTCGACTTGAGGTCATACCGCATCAGTTCGCCGTGATAGGTGGCGCCTACGACGAACAGTTTTCGGTCGTCCAGGCCTGGTAAGGGCCACGATAGTGCCATCGGGCTCGATGTCAGCTGCACCGGCCGTGGGTGTGGATGCAGCCAGTTCGGCCGCGCCAGCGCCCAGATCTGACCCCTTGAGGCAAACAAATAGTATTTTCCGCTCCGCGACCATACTCCGCAGCACTCGTCCGGCGGGTTGTGCCATCCCTCCAGCAGTCGGTGCGGGTTGGATCCGTCCGCATTGACTTCCCACAGCCTTTGCAGCCCATCAAACGGGCCCAGCCCCTCCGAGGCTTCAAAGCGGAGACGGCGATTGTCGGGAGACCACACCACATGCGTGATGAGCGTCCCCACATTGAGAATCCTGTGCGCGTCCGAGCCATCGCCGCGCGCCACATACAAATCGGCGGCATCGGCGTACGCCAGCCACTGCCTGTCCGCCGACCACGCTGCGTAATTCCCCTTCGCCTGGCCGAGCCTGCGCGGTGAACCGCCCAGCACGGATAAGCTCCAGATCGGCCCCCGCACCGGAACTCCGCCCCCGCTGATCACCAGGAACTCCGCGCCGTCCGCGGAAATATTCACGGGGCCGATGTCGAGAGCCGGCATTGCGATGTTGCTCTGCGCGCCTCCTGCGATTTGAATCGCATCCACATTCTCGACAGACGGACCCAATTTCGTCAGATAGATCCGGGCGCCGTCCGTCCCCAGCAGCCTCTTCTGCTCGCCATCGGTGGTGAGCTGCACGTAGTTCGTAATCGCCGGCGGCTTCGCCTCTCGCACCCAGAACCAAAGCGCCAGGCCCACGATCGCCACTCCGGCGAAAGCCGCACCAGCCACCCACCGCGGCAAGCGGCGTGGCTCGCCCGTCTGGGGAACATCCCGGGGAAGAGGCGTAGCCAATGCAGGATCGGACAATGCTTCCAAAGCAAACGCCAGATCCGACGCCGAATGGAACCGCCGCTCCGGGCTCTTCTCCAGTCCGCGTTGCAGCACGCGCTGCAGACCCGCAGGGATCGAGGGCTCCGCTGAAAGTGGTGGAGGATCGTCATGCAGAATCGCCGCCATGGTTTCTGCCGAGCTTGTTTTCTCGAACGTCCGCTTGCCCGTGAGCATTTCTCTCAGAATCACGGTGAACGAGAAAATGTCCGAGCGCGCATCCGCCGGTTCCCCTCGCACCTGCTCTGGCGACATGTACCCCACCGTCCCCAGCACCACGCCTGGTGTCGAATCCACCGCGCCTGGCGGAAGAGTCGTTTTGTCCCCAGGAAGCGGTACCACCCGCGCCAGACCAAAGTCGAGGATCTTCACGTGCCCGTCGCGGGTCAGGAACAAGTTCTCCGGCTTCAGATCCCGGTGGACGATTCCCTTCGCATGCGCCGCTCCAAGACCATGCGCGATCTGCACGCCGTAGTCGATCACCTGCCGCAGACCCAGCGCTCCGCGATCCAGCCGCTCCCGCAGCGTCTCGCCTTCCAGCAGCTCCGAAACCAGATACGGCAGGCCCTCCAGCGAGCCCATCTGGTACACGACGAGAATATTCGGGTGGTTCAGCGCCGCCGCTGCACGCGCCTCCTGCTCAAAACGCCGCAGTCGCTCCGGATCGGAGGAGACCAGGTCGGGCAGCACTTTGATGGCGACCTCGCGCCCCAGTCTCGTATCGCGCGCACGATACACCTCGCCCATCCCGCCGGCACCCAGCGGCGCTACGATTTCATATTCACCAAGATGGGACCCGGGACCAAACGGCATTTGCCCAGGATTATAGGCGAACCAGGAGAGCGCGAAGGGCTTTTCGCCAGGAGCGTTTAGCGAAGAGCGTTTAGCCAGAAGCTTTTCGCGAGAAGCTTTTCGCCAGAAGCGTTTAGCGAAGAGCCTTTTAGCCAGAAGCTTTTCGCCAGGAGCGTTTAGCGAAGAGCGTTTAGCCAGAAGCTTTTCGCCAGGAGCTTTTCGCCAGAAGCTTTTCGCCAGAAGCTTTTCGCGAACCGCTCTTTAGCTAACCGCTCCACCAGCGAACCGCCTCACCAGTTGCCTTCTCACACCGGCGGCTCACCCTCCACCACATGCACCCCCGGCGGCGGCACAAACTGGAACGCCGCATCCGCCGCAGGCACATTCCCCGCCTCCCCGCTGAACTCGAAACGGTTCGTCACTCCATCGGTCTCTTCAATCGTCA
>DASZYN010000728.1:0-50865 GCA_035545435.1 Acidobacteriaceae bacterium
AACTCGAGGCGGCCATCCGCGCTTACGTCGACATCAACAACGAAAAGCCGCGCCCCTTCGTCTGGACGAAGACCGCCGACGAGATCCTCGACAGCATTAAGCGATACTGTCTACTAACTTCTGAGACAGGACACTAGCGGCCGAAGGGAACAGATACCGCCGCGGGACGCCTCGGCTTCGGCGTGAGCCACTGGAGGGCGTCAAGCGCGCATACAGCGGACCGGGAAGCATTCGTCAGGCGACGTGCCGTTCATGCGCTCAACGAAGCCGTTGGTGCGCGGCACCGTGCATCCTCACCAGCAGATGACCTTCGATTTTGACGTCACGGCGCGCAGGTGCCATTGCGGCAGGACAGGGTCCCACAGCAGTCGGCACCGTCGGTGCGGGTGCAGGGTGCACCGGCAGAACCGCAGCAGACCTTGCCGAGCGAGGTGGTGCCGCAGGTGAGTCCCAGGCAGCAGTCGCCACCCTGGCAGGGTCGCGTGGCGGGTAGGCAGCAGCCGCCGTTGATGCATTCCAGCTCGCCACAACAGTCGGTGCCGTTCGCCAGCGTGCAGCGGGCGCCATAGGCGCCGCAGCAGACTTTGCCGAGCGAGTTGCTGCTGCAGGTGAGCCCGCTGCAGCAGGTCGACGACGCCGTGCAGACGCGCGTGGCGGGCAGGCAGGCGGGGGCGCTGGTGTCGACTGGATGGCTGTCGGCGTGCGCGTCGGCGGTCCGCTTGGCGTCCGTCGTGCTCTTGGCGTCCGTGGGGCCGCTGCCGTCGCGCGCGTCGTGGGTGGCGGCGGCGTCGAGCCGGCGCTGGTCCGCGGCTCCGTCGCCAACCGACCGACAGATCGCGCCACCGTCGGGCCTGGTGCCCGTCGCGGGCGCGAGCACCAGCGGCACCGCTGGCGAGACGCGACCGAGCGCAACGTCGACGATGGCGGTCCCCTGCCCCACCACGCAACCACTGGCCGTGAGCGCTTCCGCCTGCACCTGTGTCGCGCCCGCTGGGCCGGGCAAGTAGTAGCCGAAGTGCAGCGGGCGCAGCGGATCGTAGGGGACCTCGTGCGACGGGACCGACGGGCGCTCGGGCACCGAGAAGCGCACGGCCGCCGGGGAGGCCAAGCCGGCGGCAAGCGACACATCCAGAATCACGAGCCCCTCGTCCGTGCGAACGGAGGTGCAGGCCGACGCCAGAAGCGCGAGGAAACAGCCGACGAGAGCACTCGCCGATGTGATCATGGCGGGCACACCGCACCGTCGGGACACGGGAGCCGGCTGTTGCCATGGCTCGCCAGCGCCGCCGCCGTGACGACGCCGCCCACCACGACCGCGCCGACGGCAGTCCAGAACCACCACCGATGCGTGACGGGTGTAGCGCGCGACGGCGGCGCCTCGACCAGCACCGCCGACGCCGGCGACGTCACGCGGCCACCTGTCTCAGACTGCGCCGATTCGGGCGGAAGCGGAGCCAGCATCTGCACCCGCGCGCGCTGGAGCGCCTGCATGTCGGCGATGTACCCCTCGACCTCCGACCGCTCGGCGGCGGGCAGGTCGTGCGCGTCGTGCAGGTAGGTCTGGAAGTACGCGATCGCCTGCTCAGGCTGGCGCAGCATCTGATGGCAGCGGCCGGCGTTGCGCAAGTAAGTGGGGTGATGCGTCCGCGCGTACAGATCGGTGTAGATCGCCAGTGCGTCCGCGTATCGCTGTTGCTGGAACAGATCGCGGGCACGCAGATCGGCGGGCGCCGCGGGGGCGGCGGAAGGCGAGGCCCCGACCGCGAACGCCATCACGACGAGAGTCACCCCGGCGATCAACCGCCGCCTCATATCTTCAACGGCTCCGGCTTCAGGTGCTTCTTGTGACCCGGAGTGGGGGCCGGCCGCCGGCGGAGCGGCGTCTCCACGCCCCCTGACGGCGCCACGGCGGCCGCCGGCGCGGCCAGGCTCTCCAGGTGGAGGCGCGCCGTGATCCCGCGATCGAGCGGCACCACCACCCGCTCGCTGCGGTAGCCTTCCTTCTGCACGTCCAGCGGCTCGACCCCGGTGGCGCCTGGCCACGAGAGTTGGAGGGGCGTCGTGCCCAACCGCTGGCCGTCACGGACGCGGACCACGGACGCCCCAACCGGCTCTGTGACGATCTCGACCGTGATGGGCAGCGGGTCGGGCGGGGCTGTGACGGGCGCAGAGACCGTCGCCGAGGATGTGACGGGGAGACCCCGCCGTGGCGCGCGCAGCGCCACACCGACCGCCAGCACGGCCAACAGCGTGGCCGCGGCCGCCGCGGCCACCACCCAGTGGGAACGCCCGCCCGCCGCCGGGCGCCCCTCCACCTCGGAGGCGGTTTCGGACAGCGTGGTGCTGCGCTGGCGCGGTCGCGACTCCGGCATCACCGCGGTGGCGAAGGGCGCCACCGCCGCGACCGGCGTCGAAATTTCTCGGCCCCCCTCCGACATGACGAGCGTGCGCACCGGCGCCCCCGGCCCGATCGCACGCAGCGCCGCCCGGAGATCGTCCACCGATGCAAACCGCGCGGCGGGGTCCTTCGCCAGCGCCTGCAAGACGATCGCCTCCAGAAGCACCGGCACGTCCACGCCACACGCGCGCAGCGGCGGCGGCGCCACACCGATGTGCAAGTGAACCAGCTCACCCCACGAGGTGGAGGCGAACGGCGGTGCTCCGGCCAGCATCTCGTGCAGCACCACCCCCAGCGAGTAGATGTCCGCGCGGTGGTCGACGTCGCGCGCATCGCGGCACTGCTCGGGTGACATGTACTGCGGCGTCCCCATCACGATTCCGGTCCGCGTGCGCAGGTCGCCGGCACCGTCCGGCGGTTGCTGCAACTTAGCGACGCCAAAATCCAGGACCTTGACGGCGGTGCGATCCGGCCGCTCTGGATCCAGGGTCAGGAACAGATTGTCGGGTTTGAGGTCGCGGTGGACAATCCCCTTGCGATGGGCGGCTCCCACCGCGTCCGCCACCTGATCGGCGATGTCCACGGATTCGGCAATCGGCAGCCGGCCCGCGCGGCGCAGCCGCCCCGCCAGGCTTTCACCCGGCAGCAACTCCATCACGATGTACGGCGCGCCAGACGCCAGGGTCCCGAAATCCAGCACTTCGACGATGCCCCGGTGGCCGACGGCGTTCGCGGCATGGGCCTCGTTGAAGAAGCGCTGGACGATCTCTGGATCGGCAGCCAGCTGGGCGTGCAAAACCTTGATCGCGGCCCTCCGCCCGAGGCCCGGGTGCTCGGCCAGGTAGACGGTCCCCATCCCGCCGCCACCCAGCAGCCCGGTGATCCGGAAGTTCCCAACGCGCTCACCAATCATCGCGATCCGATCGACCCGCCAGCCTAGCCGACGACCTCGGGGAGCGAAACGGATTTTCGGCCGCCCTCCTGCGAACACTCTGCTTGAAGGTGCTCTGGTGGGCGAGCTGCTGCAGTCCACCTCCGCACCCCCGCAGCGGTCGCCCGGGGCATCGTGTCGGCCCCAGAAGCACGTCTCGGCCGACACGACGGACAGACATCCGCGCCAACTGCCGAGGGCGCCACTGTTCCAGAAGGGACCTGGTGGAGGATTGAGTGAAGGCGCGCCGGCGACAGTACCAGGCTGGTCTTGGCGTCCGGTTCGCACGGCGTGAGTCATTATTGAACACAGACCAGTGCGCCAAAACGTGGTGGTCGCCAAGGCCCGCCGCGCCACCAAGCCGCGTACTGAGCGTCGTGGGTCGCAGTTGCGCGAGACGGACCTCGCGCGCAAGATGCCGGCCATGAACACCCGCGTGCTGTTTCTCGTGGTTGTCCTCATGCTCACGTTTGTGCCTGCTTCCTTTGCTCAGGCACCTGCGGTCGCACCGACCACACCTGCCACGGTCATCTGCAAGGACGGGACGAGTTCCAAGGGGGGGCGCGGCGCTTGCTCTGGACACGGCGGGATCGATCACGGGGCCCCGTCCTCTATCGGACACACACCCTCGGCCGGCGCCGATCCGAAGGCAGGTCCGGCAGAGTCGGCCGGTGCGGGCGATGTTCACTGTAAGGACGGAACAGCGTCGAAAGGCGGGCGCGGCGCCTGTTCTGGACACGGTGGCATCGACCACGGGGCCGCGGCTTCGGTGCCCTCGTCTCGCCCATCGCCGACTCCGCCGCCACTTTCGATCCCCACGGCTGGACCATCGAGGAACGCGCCGTCGCGCCCCACGACTCCTGCGAACGACAACGGAACACCGACGGCCACGTGCAAGGACGGCACGACGTCCTTCGCAAAACACCATCAAGGTGCCTGCTCGCACCACGGTGGTGTCGCTCAGTGGCTCGACGGCACGAACTAGTCCTTCGGCCCACCCGTGACGATCAGACTTGCACCGCAGATCGAGAAGCCGGTCAGCTGCCCAAGAGGCGTAAGATCTCCCGCTGCTGAGCGCGGGCCTCGGCGGAGCCGCTTCCGCCCCGTCCGCTGGTGACGACGGCCAGGTCCCGCGGCCTCGATCCATGCTTGTTCTGGCGTTCGGCGTCGGCACCCCCATCGAGCAAAGCGCGCACGGCGGCAGCGCAGCGGTTACGGACCGACCGTAAGAGCGGCGTGGTGCCACCTGCGTCGGCGACGTTCGGATCCGCGTCGGGCTCTAACAGAAGGGTCACGGTCTCGGCCTGAGCCTCTGGCCGCCATCCTGGCGCGCCGGGACCTCCGTCGACGGCGTACTGCAACGGCACGGCCTGACGCCGGTTGGCGGCGCCTACAGCGGCGCCGAGGCGGAGTAACTCGCGGACGATCTTTGCCCCGTCGCTGGCGGCCGCCACGTGGAGCGCCGTGTCGCCAGCGTAAACGTAATGATCAATCGCCGTCAGAAGGTACTGCCGAGTGGTCTGCCGGGTCGCGCCGACCGGCAGCGCGGACTTCGCCAACTCGGGATGCGCTTTCGAGAGACGCGAGACCACGCCGCCCTCACCATCGGCGATGGCCCGCATCAACACCAAAAGCAGGCTCGTCTTTCGCCGACACCGCCGCCCGATCCCCCTGGCGAGTGGCACGTTCCATCTGGTCCGGTTCCCGTGCCCCACTCGGCCTGGGCCTGAGCCCTCCGCCCAAGGGCGCGTAGGCCTGCAACCGCGAGGACTGACCCGCATCGTTCGTGGGCTCCGGCTGCGGTGAACGCCGCGACGTCGTCGTGTGTACGGTCACCGTCCGTGCGTCTCCGGACGGCTGGCCTGCCCGGGTGTCCCGCTCGACTCTAAGCGCGGCTCGGCGCGCCTTTCGCGGAGAAGCCGCGGCGCGCGCCCAAGTTGTTGGTGGCATCCAGAATTCGGGGTGGGTTTTTGCACTCGTACATGGCACGGGTTCGCGGCCTACTCGCGCGTAAGCTGCCTCTTCGCGGCGGTTCTGTGGCAAGCGCGAATTGGTCGTTTCGCGATACGACGTCAGTCCGCGCCGGCGAGCGTTCCCGTGGACGTTCTTGGGCCCGCGGTCGTTCCCGGACCAGGGGACCGCTCTGCCAGCGCGTCGAATCCGGGTGCCATGACGTCGATCATTCTGGACGGATCTGCGACCGCCTCGTCCCGAAAGGCGACATAGGCACCTTCGCGCAACAGCGCCCCCTCGTCGCCGGCTAGGAGAGCGCCGAGACGCGCCCTCGACGCCGCCGCGAAGAGCCGCATCCCCTGTTCTTCAAAGCCGCTGATTGCTTTCCGAAGAAGTGAGCCCGCTTCTTCATGGGCACCATCGGCGTGCTCAATCGCCGCAGTCAGCGAACATGCCAGCGGACCGGCACGGTGGACGTTTTCTCGGGCCAGACGCCTGGCCAACTTTCGAGCGAGTGTACGCAAGTCTCGAGCTTGCGAAAATTGTCGACGTCGTTGGGCCTCCACCGAGGCGGTGAGCGTCAGGGCACCGCGAAGGTGGTGACCCTGAACGCGCAGAATGGCGATCCGGTGAAGCTGCGCCTTCATCGTCTCTGACCAACCGCGCTCGATGCGCCGATGAGCAGCGAGACCATCGCCCGCGTAGAGGTCGGTGAATACCTCCCCGAGGAGAAGGTTGAAGTGCGAGAGTTGAAAGGAGCCCACGTCCCACTCCGCACGAGCTCGCTCAAGGTGAGCCCGCGCGGCATCCACACTGTCGCCAGCCAACCACGCCAGCGTGCTGTACCCGGCTCTAAAGCACATCGTCCCGTAGAGATTTCCGTTATGCTCGGCTTCCGCCAGCAGCGGCGGGATGAATTCACAAAGGCGCCGGATTTTGCCCAGGAAGAACAGGCACGCCACGAGAAATCTCTGTGCGGTCACCATCTCCCAAACGGCGCCGGCGGATCGACGCGACAGCAGGTAGATCGCCTCCTCCAAGTATTTCTGAGCTTCCGGCAGGTGACTTTGCAGGTATGCCGCGATCCCGCAGGTAAGGCTTCGCAGGCTGGCCGCGGAATCGTCGGACGTCTTCTCAGCGAGCTCGTCCGCGATTTTCAGGAGCCGCTCCGTTCGTCGTTTAGACCCAGGACCGGGGGTGGCGGCAAACGCGACTTCGAGGGTAAGTGCGCGTAGCAGGCGCTTTGGCTCGCCGGCCTTGAGCGCTGTCAGAAGGTGCTTGCTTTGAAATTCTGCTCCTCGGAGAAAGTCTAGAGATCCGAGTGAGCAGGCAATCGTCCAGGACGCGTCGAGGCGGGCGAGTTCGATCCGACGAACAGTTTCCTCCCGCCGAACCATGTGACGGAGACCGCGAGCCCGAAGCCGCAACCTGCCGATGGCTAGGGCGGCGAGGGCTGCAGGAGCCCGTCGCGCTCGGCTCATGCCGACGGCCGTCAGCACCTCATCGATCGCGCTCATCCCACGTTCGAAGTGGCCGGCCAAGAGAAGCTGCTCGGCTGCGGCGCGACGAAGCTCAAGTGACTCGTCTGCAGGCGCATGGCTCGCCAAATCGAGAAACACCTCCGCGGCGGCCACGCCTCTACCTGCGTGCACCAGCGCCTCCGCTTGTTTGCGCAGGACGATGCGTCGATCGTCGATCGACAGCTGAGCGTGCTCTAGCGCCTTCTGGTACAGGTCGGCAGCCTTCGCGAAAGCGAGCGAGCGCATGGCTGCATCGGCCGCGGCAAGCCAGTACGAGCCAGCCTTCTCCAGCTCGCCAGCGGCTTCGAAGTGGGCAGCAAGCTGATTGAGTGCGGTTCCGGGATCTGCCTCGAGCGTGCGCGCCAGGTGAAGGTGAGAGAGACGGCGTTCGCCGTCAGTGAGCCGCCGGAGAACGATTTCTCGTACGCGGTCGTGATGAGTGTCCACGGCATCGGCGTCGGTCAGGCCATCGCTGCGCAGTAGATGTTTCGATCGCAACAAGTCGACGACTTGGTGGGCGTCGGCCAGGCTCACTCCTGTAGCGCGACGAACGAGGCCGCGGGCTACCGGCCCCCCCGCGACCGAGACGACCTGCAGGAATCGTCGGGCCATGGATGAGAGAGGTTCCATGCGCGCGGCGAGGAGGTCGGTGAGAGTCGACGGAGACGGTCTGTCGAGTTGGTCCCTCAAACCTGCGGTGTGAGCCAGCTCGGCTATAAAGAGCGGGTGACCGCGCGCCTCGCGGCTGATGCGCCGGGCAACGCCGACGCGATCAACCGACGGGACGTCAAGCATCGCCAAAGCGATTTGTTCGCCTGACGCCTCGGACACCGGGCCGAGCGCCACATTTTCGAGAGTGGGCAGAGATGGGGATCCATCTCCGTACAGGGCCTCGACGAGTGGACCGGGGTTGTTGGCTCCCCCCCGCTCGCTGATGACCAGGAGGAGCGGGCCCGCATCGGTGACGCGCAGCAGAGGGGCGAGCAGAAGTGCGCTCTCCCGATCGCTCCACTGAGCGTCGTCGAGGCAGATGACGAGTGGCGCACGGCGCCGGAGTCGCGCGATGAGCTCCACGAAGGCGGCCACAGCCAACTGGCGTCGGATACCGCGATCGGCAACCAGCTGAGGATGCTTAAGGCGCGCCACCGCGGGTACTGCTCCCAAAGCCGGGAACACGACCGTGAGATCCCCGATCGAAGGCGGTAGAAGCTGGACAACCTCTTGCTCCGGGAGACTTTCGAACAAGCGGATCAGGCAATCCACCAGGCCGTCGACCGCCTTGAACGCGATCGACTCGCGCTCGCGACAGCGGCCACGGAGCACAAGGGCCCCCTGCCCGCGGGCGATCTCTGCAAATCGCTGAAGAAGGACGGATTTCCCGATGCCGGAGGTCCCGGTAACGCGAACGACTGCGGGAACTCCCGCTCGGGTACGGGCCAGCGCGCTTTGTAAGGCCGCGAGCTCATCCTCCCGGCCGATGAGGCCCGTTTTAAGCTCGTTCGTGCTACGGCGTCCTCGCTCCCGCCGTTCGTGGCCGAGCGCCTGAAGCACTTCTGTGCCGCTCGGGCGGTCGTTGGGATCTAGGGCCAACAGACGACCGCACAGTTCCCCCAGCCCGTCGGGTGCATCCATCGGGGCCCCGGGAGTTCTTCGCGCGACCGGCAGTTGTCCCGTCAGCGCCTCGTGAAGGACGACGCCGAAGCTATACCAGTCGGCGGCCTCTGTCGGCGCCTCGCCGAGGGCTTGCTCGGGCGCCATGTACATGGGCGTGCCGGCGCGGTCGCCCCGCTCACCGAGATCCGGGGGTCTGGCGAGTCCGAAGTCGAGCAAAACAACTCGGTTTTCGGCACGGGTTAGGAGGAAGTTGGAGGGCTTGAGATCGCGATGAATCATCGACGTGGCGTGTAGGGCGTTGAGGGCCACCGCGAGTTGACGAAAGATCTCCCGGAGGAATCCCGGCGCGCGCCGCCGGGATGGTTCTCGGCCCAGGAGCACTGGCAGCATCACGCCGTCGACCAGGTCCATCGTGAAGAACCACAGGTCGCGATCCGAGAACAGTTCGTGCAACCGCACCAGGTTCTCGTGGACGATGGCCTCCGCGACCCGGAACTCGTGTTTGATCTGGGCGATCGACTCGGCGCTCAGCCATCCCAGCACCTTGGCTGCCACCCGGGTTTGCCGCTCCGGATCGAACACGGCGAAAACCTGGCCCATGCCTCCCGCTCCGAGCTTCCTCTCGACGATGAAGCGATCTCCCAACGTGGCCCCCGGCTCGATGACCCGCCGCGCCGCCAACGCCCTCGGCGTCTCAGCGACCCTTCGGAGCAATCTTTCGAAGGCCTCGTCCCTCGAGTCTGGCATCACCTCGCCCCCAACCGAGTTGAACGATACACGATTCGTGGCCGCGAACGTAGGCTGGATGAAAAGCGATTTGTTCGTTCACATTTCGCGGCTCACGTCTCAAGAATACGCAAAGGGGGGCTGCCGTGAGTTTGTCGGTACAGACGGACAGTGATTCAAGCGTTTCGGCGACACCGGAGACGGCCGAAGCAATCGTGGTGGGAAGCGGGTTCGGCGGCGCCGTCGCCGCCTGCCGGTTGGCCCAGGCGGGAATCCGAACCCTGGTTCTCGAACGAGGGCGACGCTATGAGCCAAATGATTTCCCAGCCTTGCCCCCCAGCGACCGCCTCCTACCCGACTTAAAACGGTGGACCTGGGCCAGCGATCAGGGCCTTTGGGACGTGGTGGATCTTGAAGAGGTGGTAAGCATTCAAGCCGCCGGCTACGGGGGCGGCTCTCTGATCTATGCCAACGTGCACCTGCGTCCGCCGGAGACGGTGTTCGATGCTCGGTGGCCGAAGGAGTACCAGGGACGCGCGCTGGACGGGTACTTCGACCTGGCGGGGTACATGCTCGACGCCTCTCCCATCACCGAACACCCCGACTTATCAGGCAGGTTGGTCAAAACCGACCAGTTAGCCAAGGTGGCGCGCCATCTTGGCCGTGAAGAGACCTTCTTCTATCCGCCGCTCGCGGTGTCGCACAAAGCGGGGAAGAACGTCGCTGGGCGGGTTCAAGAGGCGTGTAACGGCTGTGGTGCCTGCTGCTCGGGGTGCGCCAATTCTGCCAAGAACACCCTGGACCTCAACTACCTGGCCATTGCCGAAAGCCGCGGCGCGAAGGTGGTCACTCAATGCGAGGTTGTGGACGTCGAGCAGAACAGGGACGGAACCTGGACCCTGAGGTGCTTCGACCATCTGACGCAGGTCAGTCGAACCTACCAGTCGAGAAATGTTTTCTTGTGCGCCGGAGCCATCCACTCCACGCGACTGCTCGCGCGGGCGCGCCTTTTGCCCGAGGCCGCCCAAGTCCAGTCGATGGTCGGGATTGGCTACTACCCGAACGCCGACGCCTTTGGCGTCATCTACGACACGGCGCACGAGCAGCGAGCGTCCGTGGGACCAACAATCACCACATCCACGGTGGTTTGGGACCGTGACCCTGGCAATCAGTTCTTCCTCGTTCAAGACGGGGGCTATGCGCCCGCGCTCGAGCGTTTGCTGGGGACGTTACGCGCCCCGGCCTGGGTCGGACGCAATCGGTTGACGGTGGCTGGCCGGGTCACGGTCGGTCCGAGCACGATCACCCCACTGGCCGTACCTTCCGGGCCGCCACAGATCCTGCCTCTCCTTTCTCCTTTGGAGGATTTGCTGACCGCGGTCGGGGCGGGCGCGTTCAAAGACGTTCCCTCGCAGGAACTACGCCGACACACGACGTCGTTTGTCGCGCAGCTGAGGAAGGCTCTCCTCCTTCCTCAAATCGTACAGGGAACCATCGACCGATCCATCACGAATTGGCTACGCGGGTCTCGGCTCACGTCTTGGCTGCGGCCGGACGGCTGGGTCGCGCGCGCTCTGGTGTACCTGCACAAGTGGGTGTTGCGGACGGTCTACGGAACGTCAGACGACCTGGCCGAACGAGCTTTCGATGCCCTCCTGGCGGCAGCGGATCTTTCCCCGTCGGCGTGGGCCGACCGGGTGCTCGGCTACGGCGACCAAGCGGCGGAACGCCGGACGATGTTGCTCGCCATGGGGCGGGATGAGGTGCCTGGCGTGCTTCAATACGACCGTGAGCATGACCGGCTTATCGCCGACCTAGACCTTTTTCACCTGGCTCCGCGGTATGCGGCGGAGGAAGGTCTGATGGCGGACATCGCGCTGTCGCTCGGAGGAGAGCTCCGCACCAGCCCGGCGTGGGCGTTCCTTGGGAAACCGGTGACGGTTCACAACCAGGGAGGCTGCCCCATGTCGGCCGACCCGCGATTCGGCGTGACCACCCCCGATGGGCGGGTTCACGGCTGCGACGGACTCTATGTCCTGGACGGATCTATCCTCTGCACGTCCGTCGGTGTGAATCCGTCCGCGACCATTACCGCCATTTCCGAGCGGAACATTCTACAATTCATTCGGTCGTACAAAACGCGTCAGTACACAGGTCGTTCCAGCGCGGAGAATGAGCTGCAGCGACACGACTCGGACCTGGCCTGGCCGGACAGTGAGCCGAATTCGGAGGGCGCCCGGCAATACATCGAGCAGCGAACGGCGGCGAGCGCCTGGCGGGCGCACGCCGACCGACAGAGCTGGCAGCTCACCCCACCAACGGGGTCGACGCCGCCGCCGACGAGTCAGCCGCTCGGATTAGGATTTCGTGAGGTGATGCAGGGCTACTATTGGCCGACGGTTGATCCGATCGCGCCGGAGGACCCAGGCGCCTACCTCGCGCTCGAAACGCGGGGGCGGCCGGACTTCCCGATCATTTTGACACTCGACGTAAGCGTCGACAACCTGACGGTCTTCTTCGAGGATTGCGAGCACGTCATGAAGGTCGCCGGAGAGGTCAGCATCCGCCTTCCTGACGAGAACGGACCCAAGACCTATAAGGTCGAAAGCGGACGGTTGGACCTCTTCGTTCCGCGGGTCAAGCCTTACGGAATTCGCCCGGATCAGGTTGAACGGATGAACGCACAACGGGCCCGGGCCGGGGGCTACACGACGCAGACCACCGACGACAGCTCGTCGACACAGCGAACAATGCGGTACGCACTCTCCTTCCGTGATGATCGCAACCGCCCATGGCAGATTCGCGGAATCAAATTGATTCGAGAGAACCCAGCGTTTGACGCCTGGCGTGACACGTCGTCGCTCTTCGTGACGCTGCACGGCCCACCTGACGCGGGCGACACGATGCAGGCCTCGGAGGTGAAGCGCATGCCGATCCGTGGAGCGGGTGCAGCGCACGTCGATCTCGATGGCTTTCTCTTCCACCAGCTTCCATCGCTTCGGATCAGTCCTCCGGACACTGATCCCGCTCGTGCCGTCTGGGCGACTTTGAAGTTCGCGACGTTCTTCTTCGGGACCCTGCAGCGGATCTATGCACCGGAGGTCAACTCCATGCTGACCACCCTTTTCAAGCCTCACCCGAACAACGTTCGCCACAACCCGGCGGTGCTCCGATGAGCGCCACCGATGTCATCAAATACGAGATCACGGTCGACTCTCCGGAGCCGGTGAAACCGTACTTGCGCCGTCTAAGAGGATCTGTTCCCGGTGCGCCCGCTGTCGTACTGCTCCACGGCGGCAACACAAGTGGCGACACCTATCTGTGGCCGAACGGTGGCCTGGCCGGCTATCTGGCCGACCACCGGTTCGACGTTTGGATTCTCGAGTGGCGCAGCAGCCCCCATATCGTCTTGCCGCTGCTGCAGCGGAACGCGCTCGGCGGCTCCGTCATCGAAGAATGTCGCCTCATGAACCTCGACGTCGCGGTCGAGCAGGACTTGGTCGGTGGCCTGAGGGTCGTTCGGGAGAACATCGAACAGGCCGATCTGTCTGTGCTCGGCCACTGCTTTGGATCAGCTGCTGTCAGCCTGGCCGTCGCTCGGGGATTGCTGGAGCCCTTCGATGTGGGCAGCATCGTCCTCAGCACGCTGGGATTGTTCGTCGAGACCCCATGGAGCGGCTGGATCAAGGCGGAGGACTTCATCATGGAGCGCGTCCTCCACAACACGCCTTCCTGTCGGAGCATCAGTCCCTCGACGTTCGACGACTGGCCGACAGACATGACCGTCTCTTACAGGCGCTGGCCGAAGGTCTGGCTGCCGTCGGGGAGCGATGATCCGCGGTTGCTCCTCGAGAGGCTGGCCTTCATGTTTGGCCAGCCATACTCAATCGACCGCCTCCATGAGAGCTTGCGCGGCGACGCGGTCGCCCAGTTTTTCGGCCCAATGCACCTCGGCATGTTCCTGCACGCCAGCCAAATCGTGCGACGGGGATATGTTGACCGATTCGACGCTCCCGACCGTTTGGTCTCAGCCGGCCGGGCAGGCAGATCGCCACGACAGACGACCGCAGAGTCGCTCGACCCGACACATTTCGCCGGCAAGCGCGTCACGCTTCTCGCCGCTGGCGACAACCATCTGTGGCACCGGGAATCGATCGATCTCATGTACGAATGGCTTCGGCGCAACGACGGCGGTGTGCCCGACCGCTACAAGAAGCATGTTTTCCCTGGATACAACCTGCAGGAACTGCTCTGGGGTACGGACGCCCCAGCCGACGTGTTCCCCACCATCAAGGCCGCGCTCGGACGCCGCTGGCTGAGAAAGAGGCCCTCACAAAGACCGGCCGAAAGGGAAGTAGCCGCGGTCTCGCTTCCCTAGGCGAGGCGGGCACCGTTGCACCCCGGCTGGCCTTGGGCTAGCTTCCAGGATCGTGAGTAAGACGATGGAGCACGACGGCTCCGTCGAGGAGCCAGGGCGTCGCGATTGGGAGCGACAGGACTATGCGGCCGCGACCGCCGATGTCCTTGCCGCATATGGAGGCGAGTTATACGGCTTTCTGCTGTCCCAGTTTCGCGGGAGTCTGTCCGACGCCGATGAGGCCTTCGCGATGTTCAGTGAGGACTTCTGGCGCGGGCTTCCTTCGTTCCAGTGGCGTTCCTCGATCCGGTCTTGGTGCTACAAGCTGGCGCGAAGCGCCGCCAGCCGATATCGGCGCTCGCCGCAGAATCAGCGCAAGCGTCGGATTCCGCTCAGCGCCGAAGAGCAGCTCAACGAGTTGGCCGCGAAGAGTCGATCCAGCACCCTGATGCACCTTCGGTCGGAAGTGAAAGACGGCGTTCGCATGCTGAGGGAGCACTTAACTCAGGAAGATCAGGACCTACTCATCCTGCGAGTCGATCGGGGGCTCTCGTGGCGGGAGGTGGCCCACGCGATGGCGGATGCAGAGAACGAAGATGAAGATACAATCCGAAAGCTGGAAATGGCCGTCCGCAAGCGTTTCGAGGCCGTGACCAAGCGACTCAAGGCCCTCGCGGAGGAGGCCGGGCTTCTCTAGCGGAGCAGACGAAGCGAGGTGCCGAGAGAAGCGGCGGCGCTCACATTCGGTTCGACCGCTCTCTCCCAGTCATGGAACGACTAGGGGGGACGGAGATGAACACAAAAGTTGCCGGTGCGAGGGCAGAACCGGACGACTCGATTACGGACACGGTGTTGCGTTATTTGCCGGAACTTCGCGCGCGGGCACGCTTTTTGACCCAGGACACGGCGAGCGCTGACGATCTCGTGCAGGACGCGATTGAGCGGGCGCTGACTTGGCAACACCGCATGTGGCGGGACAGCAATGTTCGGGGGTGGTTGAACCAGGTGCTGAGGAACTTGTTCATCACGGAATACCGGCGCAGGGCCATGACCGCCCGCTTCTCCGTCGCCCCTTCGCTGGATCCAGACGGAGCACAGAGAGCACCCGAGCCCGCCGACCTCCTTTCGACAGCCGACGTGGAGAATGCTCTCGCGACTCTGGCTCCCAAAGATGCCGTGGTTTTTCGAATGGCTCACCTCGAAGGACTTCCCTATCGGGAGATTTCCGATCGCTTGGGGATGGTTCCCGGCACGGTCGCCACGCGCCTTCACCGGATTCGCCGGAAGTTGAAGCGGTCTCTGGCGTCCGTGTATGAGGCGCGCCTAATCTCGCTGGCTGGCTCGGGACAGTGACCGGAGCGAGACGTCTTGGAGAAGAATCTTTGGAAGCCGGCCGTCTCCGAGCAACCCATCCCCGCGGCGCGGTCGCGTTGAAAGCGTTGACCCTGTCAATGCGGCTCTCCAACATCGTATCCGTTCGGCGAGTCGCGTAGCTGACCCCGGAGGCCTGGCCGTCTAGTTGTCTGGGCATAAGACGGAAGGCGCGAAGGGTGGCCGGAGTTGGTAGCCCGGTGGGAGGCGAGTGGCGGGAGTGCCGCGGGGCTCGCGAGCCGAGTGGGCACTGGAACAGGGACGCTGCACCGGTCGCGGCGCGAGCTGAGGAGGGGGGGCGCCGGCCAAGGCTCCGGAGCTCTCGCTGGCAAAGCTGGTCGAGGTGCACCCGCTGGTGCGCACGACCGACGAGGGTTCGAGGTGCGGCTCGGGGATGGGCGGAGCGTGGGTGCGCCACCGTGCTTGACGCCGAGGCGCTCGGGCGCTTGCTACGAGTGCTGGAGGCAGCCGATGATCCGTCGGGCGATCCTCGGGCTTCTCGCCCTCCTTACGAAAGCTCTTCATGTGCTCGCCCACGCCTCGATCAACGTGCAGTTTACGGTGAAATGCTTGGCGAAGACCAAGCCAGCGCCCTTAGGCTGGCGCACGACCTTCTCGAAGGATTGTCGAGCCACCTCGTGCTCCACCAGCCGGTCGCTGTTCTTCGTGAATATCGTGGCGTCTCAGCACTCACTGGGAAACGCTCGCGGTCGGCACGTCGAAAAAACGAGAACGCCGTCCCTCACACAACACCTGAGTAAGTCACCACCAACCACCGGTGGTTCATGTAGAGGCCTACGATATCCCTGATCTTCGCGACGAGCTGAGGGTCCGGAGACAGCTTGAAAGACAGCGTCCTGTGCGGTCGCAGACCAAACGTTCGCCAGATACGACCGACCATCGTGTGACTGATGCCGACCTGCGACGCCATCTTCCGGGTGCTCCACTGCGTCCGGCCCTTCGGCGTCGTTTCGAGCGTCTTGATGATCAGGGCCTCCACGCTCTCGTCGGAGATCTGTCGTGGTGCCCCCACCCGCGGCTCGTCGTAGAGGCCGTCCAGTCTCTGGGCGATAAACCGCTGTCGCCACCTGCAGACCGTCTGGTTCGACGTCCGGCATCGGCGAGCGACCTCGGCACTGCTGATCCCTTCAGCGCACGACAGAACCAGCTTCGCCCGGAACGCGAGGTGGCGATTCACCCGGGCTCTATGCGTCAGCCGGACAGTTCCTCGCGCTCGCCATCGGTTAGGACGAGCGCCGCTTTCAGAGGACCGATGGTCTTCATGATCCGGGTAGATCATGAGACCACAGTCCCGTTCAAGTTATTTCGCTTCCATGGGGCTAGCTAAGCTAGGAGGACTGCGGCGGATCGGGGACGAAAAATGTTCGAATCACTTCGATCTTCCATTCGCCGTTGGCGTATCGGTAATCGACGACGCCGTGTAGAAGAAGAGTTCCTCCATTCGACGTGATAGTGATCATCTCGTCAACAACTGCGGTCCCCTGTCCCTTGACGTCAATCGTCTCTATCGCAATGCTGTGTGTCGCCCCTGATGCGATATACCCCGCCCACGCCGTCCGGGCTTCCATAAAGCCTAGGGTTGTGCCATCTGGTTGCCGGGTCCGCAGGTCGGGAGTCGCCGTTCTCATGACTCCGTCAATGTCCCTCGCGTTCCACGCCCGCCCAAATGCTTCGGCGGTGGCTGCTATGGTTTCCCTGGCGGCAGCGACGTCGTCGTCGGCCGCGACCGCGTCTACACCATCGATAACCCTCGAATTGCGCGCCGTCTCCGTGCTCATAGCTCCACTCTCCTGGTATATGGTTGATTCCCACGCCCGCTGACTTACCGGTCGCGACCGCTACTGTCCGACAAGCCTACGAAGGCGATCGCCGAGCCCGTGAATGCGCCCGCGGAACGCCTCGCCGAGCGTATTGGTCGTTCCGTCGTACCAGGCATGAGGCTCCCCGCGCTGGAACCGCCGGCTATCCAGGGTCTTCAGCGGGCGAAGCACCTCTGGCTCAGGTAGGGGCCAGATCTCACAGGTCGAGTAGTATGATCCTGCCCGCGCTAGAATCGCATTCACCGCACGCCGCGCGGCCTCGTTTGCCGCCTCCATAGTTGCGAGATCGGTGTTGGTGCGAACAAAGTCCCCGGCGACTGACAGATTATCGATCTCGGTCTCAGCGTTCGGACGGAACTTAAGCGTCCCCACGCTGTTGATGAATAGGGGTTCGAGGTTTGTCGGCTCACGTTTCGACTTAAATTCGATGGACGGGTCCAAATACCAGCTCCGAATCGCCGCATCGTGGAGGATTCGAACACCTCCGACATTGAGATGCATCTTGAGCTGGGCCCACACCTCCTTGCTAATCTCTTCTGCAGAGCAGTGCTTGGCGGCGCGACCATAGAGGATCCCTGGAGTGTTCCAGTCCGAGATGTCAACGGATAGGATCCCTTGTACGGTTCCATCGCCGTAGTCAGCCAATTCCGTGCCAGTCCAAAACTGGCGCTGGGAAATAGATGTGAGGGCCCACGGCGAGTCGACCAAGATGCAGTGACCTTCCACCACCGGGACATCTCTATCTAGATAATACTGGATGCCGTTCATCCACGCCGAACGCAGTCGATCCAGCCGAGCTAGTGACGGTGCGGCTTCCTTAACGTCGTCGGCGATGATGCTATTCAGGATTTCGTGCGGTAGCGCCAGAAGATATTCGCCCGCCGTCACTTCACGCTCGACCCCAGATGAAAGAGCGATGACTGCGCCTCCGATGCGGTTGTCGCGGACAATGAGACGTCGCAATGCACCGCACACGAACTTGACACCGAGTGTCTGAAGCTGCGCCACCCAGGGATCTATCCATACCTCGTTCGTCGGTCCGATAAGGACGCGGTCCGACGACCGCCCCGGAGACAGCGTATCGAACATCAACGCCTGGAGAATAAGCCCCAGCGTTCGAGCACTTCCCTCCTCAGCATTCATGGCCACCAAGCTTCTCGTTAGCCCGCCTGCCAGGTACCGCTGATAATTGGAGGAGCGGCGCTTCGCGTCCATGAAGTCGACCCAGGTGATGTGGTCGAGTTCGGTTTCCCTGCGGCGGTCACAACTGGTAAGCAAGACGAGCATTCGGTGGATGAAAAACATACTGTCGGCGACGGGCACCCAAGCGCGTGTCGCGTCGACGAACGCTGCAGACCACGACACGATATCGGCGCGATCGCGTGGGACGCGGACAGGGAAACATAAGCCGCGCTGGCCCGTCGACGCGAAGAGCGTGCGATCAACGGAGATGAGGTTATCCAGAACCCCGTTTCGGTTCCTTCCAAACGGTATGCGTCGAAGGGTATCTGGAATATGACGATAGAAGGCCGGGAAAAGCCTGAAGCCGTGCTCGGCCGGGAGCGGCTTACGTTGCCCCCGGGCCGATCGAGGCACGGGCAGGCTTCGCGCCTTGCCGCCAAACATCCGGCGCGGTTCATAAACCGTAACTTGAAAACCACGCTGGATGAGCTCGTGGGCGGCGGTTAACCCGGCAACACCCGCGCCAAACACCGCCACTGATCGTTCCATTTCGCCCTCTAACAGAGAAAGATTCTGTCTAAAGTTGATCGTAACAGTTAAGTCATCGATGGGACACGTTGAGTGCCGGGGTGCCGTGAATACTTCTGAAGCCCGGCCTGCGCGCGTGACACCGCCCAGCTGTGATTCCAACGAAACAATGGGCGAAGCAGCGGGGTCAAGACACGGAGCAGTGGTTTGTCTGCGCAAACATGCCAGTCCCAGCACACCCTGGTTCTGCTGTCATGCTCGGTGAACGTCCAGATGCCGTGGCCACGTAGATCTCCCTCGGCTTTGAATTCAAAGCGATGAGGAGGGTCGTATACCGTCAACTCAGTTCGCAGGTGGATGTCATACGGGAGCGCGCCTCGAAAACAATGCTGCGCTACGCATCCAACACCTCGCACCCCATTCGTCTCGACTGACTTGTAGACCGGGCGCCACCAGTGAGGGTAGCTACTGACGTCTGAAACAAGATCGAAGACAACACCAATTTCCGCATCAATGTCCCACTCGTCGCGAAATACGTACTCCCTCCCCATTGGTCCACCTCCGCGTATCATCACATCAAGATATCGAGAGATCGTTCAGACATCGTTGAGACTTGGTCAGATCTGATCACCGGCCGCCGTGCGGACCTTGTGACCTAAAGCCTGCCGTTTGCGCGAGAATGGCCTGCAAGCGTGAACAAGCCGAGCGTTTCCTGGACACTAGTTCCTCGGGCGACGGCGAGGCAGCTGTCGAGCGGCACCTCTTGGGATGTGCACAGTTGGTCACGGACCCAAAATGCGCGCTGATGTATGTACTGACCGCCTCAGCGTCGGCGGTGCCCAAGGTCCGCCTAGTTGCTTGAATCAGATCGCGAACCGTATGAGACGTCCCGTCACGGTCAGGGGACTGCCACGAACCACGGCCCTCGAGGATTGCGCCGCGGCCCCCAGCCAAAGGGGAAAGCAAAGTCCAGAACTTTCTGGGCAAGAAGCCCAGCTGGACGTGAGAGAGGCGGACTTGTGTCAACGATTCGAAAAGCTCCTCGGCGACGTCAACCAATCCTCGATGTGCCGGGACATGGACAGACAACGGAAGTCGGAGCCGAGCGCACCGGATCAAAGGTCTGTTCCAGCAGACGGCAGGTCACAGACCGTTTGCGTCATAGCATTCCGGTCCGCGGGCACTCTTGCGTGAAGTAAACGGTAGACGGTACGGCGCAGCCCGAAGCTGACGATACCGTCGACGAATGAAGCAGAAGCCACTCTGCCCGACAAGGAAGCCAGTGCAGACGGGGTGCGAGCTACCGGGTGGCTCCCAACGACAGCCGCTTTACCGCCAAAGATCGCTAGACGCCCGTCTGCGTGAGCGTCGAAGTCTCGCGCGATTACTTCTTGAGCGGCAGCTAGGTCACTGACACCGCCACCAACGACCACCACCCGTTGTCCCATCAGGCTCCCTCGTACGATCTGTCTCCTGCACCTGTCAACAACAAAACCGAACAGGGAGCGTGTTGCGACGCCGGATCCGTAACGGATCGACAACTCCCGAGCGGTCATTGTGTCGATCGCCGCTCACCACAGAGCTGACAATGATGTGAAGCAGAAGGCACCGGCAATTACACAAAATGGAGACCTAGTGGCCTGCGGCGTCGCAACAGCGAACGGTGGCTACCTGCTCCCGGCTCGCGCGGCAGCCGCCGCGACCAACTAGGCCGTCCCCTGCGCGCCGGGGCTTGGGTCGCGCGAATGCTAACCGGGACTGGATGAGACGGCCGCCGGTGATCGACTCCCAGTGAGGAACGCGCGTCTACAGCGCCGCGGTGGCGGGTTTGCCCCCCCGAGACCAGATCGAAGGAATCCATCAACGCCGCCATCATTCACGCAGAGACTCGAGCTACGTAGTGTATGGAGGACGTCACCGGGAAGACACATTCCCCCTGATTGCGGCCCGAGGCACCCTGAATGAGGAAACCCTGCCGTCGTGAAGGTACGGGTATCGTCAGAATGAGATGGTCAGGTCCGCTTGCATAACGTGCTCGATGTGGCGAGAGAGCGGAAGCATGAAGGTGTCGAGCTCGCGGGGGTCGATTGGTAGCTGGTCGCAGACGAGGTCTTGTACTCCGATGAGGATCTTCCTTGCGGAGCGGCGCATCGACTGCAAAACGGTAGGCGGGCTAACTCTATAGAGGTCCGCGATTCGGGCGGTGCTGATTCGCTCAAGTAAGTTGAGGCGCAGGATGAGACGCTCGCGAGGCGTTAAGCTCCGCAGTGCAATTGATAGCGCGCGGTTGAGGGTTGTGCGATCGCAGACCGTCCAAAATCTCGTCCCTTGATCGTCGACCTGCGACAAGTAAGCGACGAGAGCAGCCTCGCCGTGGAAGCGTTCGGCGTCAGTCCCGGTGCGTAGCGCGATCTGACGGGCGGCTGCCAACACGAAGCGAGCGAGCGAGTTCTGACCGTCGTACCGATCGACGACGAACAACGACTCGGAGAGCCGCTGCTAGACTTCAGCAGCGAAGCCATTGGATTCGTCGAAAGGCCGGAACGCCCGCAGGACCGTGGGGAACGTTCGCTCCCGCATTAGTTCCATAGCTCCGCTGACCTTGTTGAGGCAGGCGCACGCCAGAAAGAGGTCAGCCAGTCTTTCCGGTGGGATATCTCCGATACTGTTAAACCGCTCTCGCAGAAATCCAGAAAAGTTGTCCGGCGAGACGTCCAGTGTCGGCCAGTAGGAATTTGCTTTCGAAAAGATGGCCCACACCTCAGCATCACTCCACGGCTCTGGCACTTCACGCCCCTCCCGGACCTCATGAGACCCCAATAGAAGAGACTATTCACCCGAAAAGTGCGCCAAAGGCCGCGGTTTGGAGACACGGGGGGGTGAAGACCTCATAAATGTAAGGCAGCGAACGGTTCGTCACGCGAGACTCTCCTCTTAGGGCGGGATTCGGTGATGGTCGAGCCAAAGGCTGGACAGGTTGCCGCCTCCGATCCGCAGGTCCATCTGTACGTTGCGGCGATGCACGGGCGGGCAGCGCAGGTGACGACGTCTTGTTCATCTTCAGGATCAAACACAGCTCTCAGGGATCGGCCGCGAGTTTTCCCGGAACACTGGGGGACGTTCGCGATTCGGTGGAGTTTTCTCCGGTCGAACCGAACCAGGCGTTCGTTGTCGCCAACGGCTCGGGGGCCCCGTTCGACACAGCGAACTCCAGGCATCGATCAGGATCGCCTCCGCCGAGTTTCCTTGCCCGAGGCACGCACCTACTTCTGGCGATTACCGGCCCATACGCCTACTGAAGCAATCGCTTTGGCGGCGCACCGGCGAGGACCAGCCTATTTTCGAGCGGTCCGTTTTTCACGAAACCGCATAAAATTGCTGACGTTCTCGGAGTCGAAAAAACGCTTACGCTGGTAACTGACTGGGTTTACTTTGATTTTGCGTGAATGTCGCGTCTGCCGCCGAGGCTACTGACTGGTTCGGCCGGCACAATGCAACCTGCGATAGCAACGCCGTAAAGGCGGGCCGGAGAAGACACTATGACAGCGAGACAATCTTCTCCGGGCGAACGCAGATGTGCAATCGGGAGCAACTACGATCGGCTCGCCCGCAATCGGAGACTCAGGGAAGCCATCACTTCGACGGCTGGGCGTTGGCATGCTCTCCACAAAATGACTTCTTCAACTGCCAATTGACGCCTTCTAGTAGGCGAGACCTTTCGCTGCTGCGCGGCAGCAGGGAGTACAACCCTGAAAGGTGCTCATGCAGAGCCAGCGTATAGACACACATGAGAGTCGACGTCTGGTCCCGGAATGGCTGGATAAGACGATTGAGTGTGCCCCCACACTCACTACTCCCAAAGTCCACTGCTTGACATTTCAGGAGACGACCATCATAGGCCATCGTAACGAGATTCGTCCGCACCTTGTTTGCGACCTGTCCCCACCAGATCTCCTGCCACTTCCGCTGCACGTCGTCGATTTCTTCGGCAACCGGTAGCAGCCCCGTTTTCCAACTGATTTGGGCGACGAGTTCATTTATATGATTGACTCGATTGATGTACTCAGACAAACAGAGATTCGCGGCTTTCTCAGCCGTGCCGCTGCAATTGGTGGAGAGCGAGTCCGAGGAAGCCTGGAGGTCTTTGGCCATCCCGACGAGAGCCGCGATCTGGTCGGTCACGTGCGTGACGTGCGCCTCGACGGTAGAGCGGATGTTCTCTTGACTCTGATAGATTTCAGCGATCATCCACGCCATCAGTGGCGCAAAGACAACCAAGACAACTTTTAGAGCCAGAGCCAGCCGGCGCCGCTTGAACAGCTGCCACGATTCGCATTCCGTGCAGATGTATGCGTCTGTCGGAATTGTGTTGTAGCAGAGAAGGCATTGGGAACGCGAGTTTTCGGGCATTCGGTTCGACTTCCCCCCGGAGTTAACGCGCGGGGTCCGAAACCTTTCACCGGGAATCAGCGAGATTCGATTTTGCGATGGGCAGGTCGACGTCGACGTGACAGGGGCACCGGACTTTAAAGGGCGTCCTGGCTCCAGCCGGTCACCGCGATAGGTCCTTTTGTTCTGTGTTTCGAGTCTCTGCATCCGCGCGTCAAACTGACCTGGTGAGCGGTTTGATTCCGGCAGAAGCGTCGGACTTGCGGGACGTCGCTCTGGTTTCGCGCACCAGCTGTGCGTCCTCGCTGCGACTGGGACGGGCTCCAAGAGCTTGACCGCCGCGACGTAGCGCTCGACATGGCTGCTTGGCTCCTCGAACAACCCGTGGATCATTCCTTGGCTCACCCCTGATCGACCTCCACTTGCAATCCCGGTGATGACTAAGCCCGAGCTTCCGGCCTGTATGATCGGGGCAGCCGTGTGCCGACCTTGATGCGCTACGATTTCCCAAAAATGGGCGCATATTGGTCGTTCACGCCACACGTTTCTCCACCCGAGTCGTAACCATGAGGCGTGTCGGTGAGCTCGTCTACCTGTGGGTCTTAGGGGCGTAGGACGTTGTGATGATGACAGGGCGACGTGAAGGTCAGGCGCCGATCTCTTTCACAAGGCGCTTGGGGAAGATCGTCGTCTCCAGACGTTTTTAGCCGGCGGCCGCTGTCCGCGCTCCATTGTCGTCGGCGACTTCAGACACGGTCGCGACGTGTGACAAACGCTCAGTGAAGGAGGTGCGATGGCAGTAGATCGACGGTGGGTCGAGCGAAACCTGGGCTTCGACCCCATAGCGCGACCGGCGCCCACCGAGACGTTTGCCGTGGCGCGAGCCGCAAGCGGCGATGCCCAGCTGGACGACCTGCAGCGGGAGATCATCGACTTCGATTCCGAAGGCGCCGAGGGCCTTCAGTTTCTGGCCTTCACGACCGCGACCGGTCTCTCCCGTTTCACGGAGATCCCCTGGCCCAGCGGGCTCGCGCCACGGACGGGGACAGCCCCGAAAGGCCGGGCCGGAAGCGCCCTGCCCCGCGCAGACGTTCTCGTCGTGACCTGGACAGTCGACGAGGGCCACGCCCTCAGTCGAGTGCTTACCCCGGGGAAGGATTCGCGGAACGACTACCGACCCTACACCCACAACTACGCCTCGATCTCGAAGAAGATGCGGGCGGGCTGTCCAGCGCTCGAGGCCAAGCGCTTGGGGGCGTTCTGGACGACGAACATCGGAAACAAGTCCGTGGTGGTCTTCAAGTCGGACTCGCACATGTCGCAGGACGGTCCCCAGCTCCCCAACGAAGATGTCTGGCGTCAGATCATCGTTGAAGTCCAGCCAAGGCTGGTCCTCACGACCGGGACCGCGGGGGGGATCGGCAAGGAAGTCGAGGTTGGAGACGTGATCGTGAGTCCGCTTGTGCGGTTCGACTGCACGTCCAAGTTCAAGGCCAGCCCGTTCGCGAAAGCGCACTACGCGAGCGTGGCCCCGAAAACGAAGTACTTGGCCGAAGCGAGGAAGCTTTTCGCAGCGAACGCCGGCCAACTTCCCAAGGAGAACGCGCGGGCGCCGAAGATCGTCAAAACGCCGACGACCGCCCTTCCGTCATCGGTCGTCACGACCGACTTCTTCGGCTTCGACACCTCCGACGACCACTACCACCTCAAAGGGCTGGGGTCCGTCTCCGAGATGGGGGACGCCGTGCTCGGCATGGTGGCCAGCAAGATGGGGTCGAATGCCCCGAGATGGCTAGCGGTCAGAAACGTTTCCGATCCCCAGATCAAGGCTGACGGACTGACCTTGAGGCAGCAGGCCGCGCTCGCTGCCCAGATCTACAAGGGATTCGGACGGTGGAGCTCAGTCTGCAGCGCCATCACATGCTGGGCGCTGATCGCGGCGGACTGAGCGATGGGTGTCCGCGGAAGCCGCGTGGCAATCCTCGACCTAGTCCCGCGCGTCGCGGACCTAGTTCCATCGCGGCCGCTCCCGATGTGCCCCTCCGAGAGGACCTCCACGGCAGTCTAGGCGTTGTTCCGAAAATCCTTGGACGCCGATGTGACCCTTCTTAGTCGAATCGAACGAAAGAAGTCGGGCGCCTGACGTTAGGTAGCTGTTGATACTGCGGGTGCGCCGTCTTCCTCCCGCCACATGTTGAGCAGTGACCGTGAGCCTGCTTGCTGCCCCGAGCGGGCGAACACGAAAGGCGCACAGCTGCTCCCCAGACTATCGCCGACGATCGATCGACGGAGGATCGCATGCTGACCCGACGAAATGTCTACGGCCTAGGCGGTGACTGGCCGGCCCCGCTCCTCTGGTACGCACGCGGCGTCGCCGCCATGAAGGCACGGGCTTTGGCCGAGCCCACGAGCTGGCGCTTTTACGCCGCGATCCACGGGTTCAACAAGGGTCTCTGGACCGGCGCAGGCTATCTCAAGGCGGGCGAGGCCATGCCGACCTCCGCGAACCAGAAGCGCTACTGGAATCAGTGCCAGCACGGAAGTTGGTACTTCCTCCCTTGGCACCGCGGGTACCTCCTCGCGTTCGAACAGAACGTCCGGGCGGCTATCGTCGCGCTCAAGGGCCCGGCCGACTGGACGCTGCCCTACTGGAACTACTTCAAGCCTGACCAGAACAAGCTGCCGCCTGCCTTCGCTACGCCTGACTGGCCGGATGGCAAGGGCAACAACCCCCTCTACGTGCCGCAACGGTACGGGCCGCAGGACGACGGGAACGTCTACGTCGATCTCGCCGACGTGAATCTCAAGGCCATGGCTGATCCCGACTTCACCGGGGTCGCGAGCGGCGGGGCTCCGGGCTTTGGTGGTGTCGATACCGGTTTCGAGCACGGTGGTAGGACCCACGGCGGCATCGAGACGCAGCCGCACGATTGGGTGCACGGGCTCGTCGGCGGTGGAGATGAAACCCGCTCTGGCCTGATGTCAGATCCTCGGACGGCCGCGCTCGATCCGATATTCTGGCTCCATCACGCAAACATCGATCGTCTCTGGGATGTGTGGAGGAAGAACCCTCCAACAGATCAGGATCCGAAAGCGCCGGCTTGGCTCAAAGGGCCGGCGAGCGTCGGCGAGCGCGCCTTCTCGCTGCCCAAGCCTGACGGGGAGCCATGGGACTACACGCCGGCGGACATGGTCGATGATCACAAGCTCGGGTACAGTTACGATGATATCGCTCCTGCAGCCCCCCCAGACACGCACAGGCGGCGATTGCAGCGCCTGGGGGCGCCGCAGGCGGCAACAGCGATGAAACCAGGGGCCTCCGTGGTCACGGGAAAGAGTGTCGAGCTGGTCGGGGCGAGCCCCAAGGGCGTCGAGCTCAAGGGCAGCGAGGCGAGCACCGCGATCACCCTTGATGTGCCCGCTCGCAAGAAGGTAACTGCGAGCCTGAGTGCCGTGGCCAGGGGCGCGGCAGCCACTCCTGACCGGGTGTTCCTCAACCTCGAGAACGTCACGGGGCTCGCGGACTCAACCGCGTTCAAGGTCTACGTGGGCGTCCCTCCGGCAGCCGACGCTGCCCAGCACGCCGACAAGCTGGCGGGGAGCATCTCGCTCTTCGGCGTGACCAGCGCGAGCGAGCCGGACGGCGCTCATGGCGGCCAGGGACTGACCTTCGTGCTGGACATCACCGACATCGTGGACGCTCTGCATCTCCAAAACGCCCTCGACGTAGACAAGCTGGACGTGCGGCTCGTGCCGCTGCGGCCGGTCCATGAGAAGGCGCAAATCAGGATCGGGCGAATCAGCATGTTCCGCCAGGGCCACTGACCGACGATGACCCAGGCCGCGCGCGAGCGACGTCAGGTCCGAGTTCCGATCCTGGTCGCGAGCGCCCTCGCCTGGGGGCTGCTCGTCCTGGGGCCCGCGAGCAGCGTGGTCAGAGCGCACTGCTCAGGCGCGGTGCACCGGCTGTCCCCGACGATATCTTTCAGGATGGCCCTCGCCCACAACCCGCCGGGCCCACTCGCGCTCCACTGGCTCGTGATGACCGTCGCGATGATGTTGCCGTTGATGACCACGCCGATCAGGCACCTTCGAGATCGCAGCCTCCGCAAC
The DNA here is from genome assembly GCA_035545435.1 of Acidobacteriaceae bacterium. Classification (GTDB taxonomy): domain Bacteria; phylum Acidobacteriota; class Terriglobia; order Terriglobales; family Acidobacteriaceae; genus Palsa-343. The sequence continues at coordinate 26,924 of DASZYN010000728.1, forward strand.
CGGCGCGCACGCGGCATCGCGCTCTTCTTGGCCGGCTACTTCACGATCTGGCTAACCGCGGGATTCGCCCTCTCGGCACTCGAGTGGGGGATCAACATCCTGTGGGTGGGGTCGTCGACGTCTTTCGTGCTTGTCGGCCTGTGCCTGGCTCTTTATGAGGTCAGCCCCCTCAAGCAGGCCTGCCTCAATCGCGGACATTCTCACCCCGCAGTGGAGGCATTCGGCCGGGCCGCCGATCTCGACGCGCTTCGCTTTGGATGGACACACGGAGCTTGGTGTGTGGGCTCCTGTTGGGCGCTCATGCTGCTGCCGCTGCTCTTCAACCGTGGTCATCTCGCGGCGATGGCGCTGGTGACGCTCTGGCTGGTCGCCGAGCACCTTGAAGGACTGGTAGCGCCTGGTTGGCGACTGCGTCGACCACGGAAAGCGATCCAGATTTTGGTCGCCGAATCGAAGCGCCTTGTCTCCTCACTAGCCTCGCGGTCGCTCTCCTGAAGACGAACGAGTGGGCCCCCTCTTCCGAGGGCGCCTCGGCGTTGGCTTCGGCCCATCCCCTACCCGGGCGCCGGCGACTAGAGGCGAAAGGATCTTGAGTACAGCCCTTCGTCGAACTCCACTTCCGTGCCGATGTGCGACATCCCTGCCGCATCCGCCCCAGGTGGGCGTTGGAGCTCAGAGTGGAACGCAAGCGCCGGGGAGATTGGCCGATCCAGCAGGGCTACAGCCCAGCGGCTGACAGCACGCAGGCCACGGCCCGCCACCTGTTTCGCATGAAGCCCCGATCTGCCCGCATGAGGCATCTTCTCCGCCAGCGTCGCTAGAGCAGCGCCCCGTTGATGAGCGGACGGGCGCTGGAGCATAACCGGGATAGTAGTTGCAGCCGATGGTCTCGGTGACGCCGTTGCAGCCACAGACATACTGGATTGCATTGCACGACAGCTGGCCGGGCCCCGGAGTCCGGGGAATGCACTGCCCTGTCGCCGTGCACCCGTCGGCAAGCTTGAACCCACAGACCATCCCGACAGGGCAGTCGGATTCACGCTGACAGGCGATAGCCCGCGAACCGTCGACCTGAGCGCTCCCTCCATCGGTTCCGCTTTCGCCGCCCGTCGCCTGATGGCCACCGACATTGGTCACCGCCCCGGCTTGCCCGTCCGGTGAGCTTCCACCGTTGCCCGTGCGGGCCGCGCCAGCATCTCTCGTTCGCAGCCCGTCACCCTTGCACGCTACAAAAGCAAGGCACACCCCGGCGATCGTGCAGATCAAAGGGCGCAAGAGTGAAGGTCTCCGCCACTAAAACTGAACAGCCACCGGCGAAAGGCTATCCGTTGTCGTTCCGTTACCCAGCGCTCCATGGAAGTTCGCTCCCCAGCATACCACGTCTCCGTTGGCGAGCTGAGCGCAGAAGTTGTTGTCGTCTCCGACTGCCACCTGTCGCGCCGTGGAGATCCCCGATACGGGCACCGGCGATGGCGTCGGCGTCGTGGACAGACCGCCGGAACTATTAGGCAAGCCCCCCCAGCAGACAACCGCCCCGGAAGCCCGCACCGCGCAAGTTGCTCCCGATCCCGCGCCTATCGCGATGGCATCAGTCAGATTCGAGACCTGCACCGGAACTGAGCTGTTCACCAGGGTGCCGTTTCCGAGCTCCCCGACGCCGTTGTCACCCCAACAGGATACCGTTCCATTCGAGAGTAGCGCGCAGACGTGGGTCATCCCGGAAGCAATCATGATGGCAGAATTAATACCTTGGACCATGACCGGCGATGTGGTGTCCGTCGTGCTCCCATTACCGAGTTGACCGACACCGTTGTACCCCCAGCACAGGACGGTCTGGTCGAACAGAAGGGCGCATGTGTCATCTTCGCCCGCGGACACCTGAGCGGCATTGAGGATACCAGCCACTGTCACCGGCAAGTCGGCCTCCATGGGCTGCCCATTACCCAGTGCCTGCCCCCAGCATTTCACGGATCCGTCGAGCATTGCGACACATGTGTGCACCAGCCCTGCGGCAATGCTTCCGACCGGCGATGGTCCGGACCCCGGGAATGGATTGTCAGTTCCGTTACCATGCGACCCGTTGCCAAGTTCGCCTACGTCGTTCGACCCCCAGCAAGACGCCGCGCCCGTTGCGAGAATTGCACACGCGTGAAGCCACCTCGAGGATACCCCGACGACCGGCCCACTTACGAGCGTCTGGACGGGCGTCAGGCTGTCGATCTTGCTTCCATTGCCCAGTCCACCCTTCACGTTATTGCCCCAGCACCACAATGTCCCTCCCGGACGCACAGCGCAAGCAGACGATGCACTGGCACTGATCGGCTGCGTCGTCGCCGGCATTCGGGAGGACAGCCCCGCAATCATCCCGCACCTGGGGCTACCGAGCCCCGTGACTAAATCGTACCCTTTCGTGGCGTTGAAGGGGCCGCTGCTTCCGGAAATGATGTCGTGGAAGTAGCGCGCATACAGAGGGGGACTTTTTGCGATCGTGTAGATCGCTGGATTAATAAACCCCACCGGCTCGAGATTTTGCTGGGTCGAGTACTGATTGATTAGCGCTAGATACCCGGCAAACAACGGCGACGCAATGCTGGTGCCAGCGACCCCTTGAAGCTGCCCTTTGAACACGAAGTTGACGAGGTCGGCTGGAAACGCGACGTCGGGAATATTTCTAAACTGCGTCGAGCCACCGTTTTGGGACATGTCGATACCAGTCTGATAGAATGGTATCGGCGTCGGCGGTTGTACGGGATCGAGTGTGGTATTGCCGCTCGCAACCCACCCCGAACTGCTCGACCAACCTGTTTCCGACGCGTACCTCGGCGGCGTCGTCGGCGGACTTCCGGTGGTCGTCAACTCAGTACCACCGACCCAGGTCATATAGGAGAGATCCCCCTTGTCAGCGATGTCAGTAGTGTGGCCACCACTGTCGCCAGAAGCAGTGACGAACGACTGTCCCTGTACAACGAATTCTTCGATTGCCTGAAGAGCACTGGCGTCGCGGTTGAAACCAAACGAGGAGGACAAATTTAGAATGAGCGGTGTTCGCGTTGCCATCGAGTGCAACAGATCGTCACCGAAACTCCCTTCGAACACCACGATTTCCGCTGCGCCAGGTGCCATGGACGCGGCCATCTCGATGTCTAACGTGGTCTCCAAAGCGCCGTCTGCCTCGTTCGGACAGGCACTGCCCGTTGTCTGACAGCCGGAATTTGCTACACAGGTGTCGACTCCTCCCGGCGCGGGGTGACAGGTCTGGTAGTTCATGTCTGACGGCGTAGCAAAAACGGTCGTAATCGGGGGAAGACGAGGGACTCCTGTGGTGGCAATATACGACTGTACGTCGCCCAGCGAGAATCCTCCCCCCGTCAGCAGGCCTATTGACTGACCCGTGCCGTCCATCGTGGAGCACTGCACATATACATTTCGAAAGTCAGTCCCCTGGAAAGTGCCATTGCTCCCAGAGCCGGCCGATGGCTTCATGACGAACGACGTATCGAGATTGCCTATGTATAGGAGCGGAACACTGGTGTCGACTGATGGTTGACGGTCCGGAGCGTAAAATCGCGTACCATCTGCCCGCTGATAACTGAAAAGATTCACATAAAATGTTTGTTCCACGGACTGCGCCGTTCCGGTCACGTCGAGAAGCAGATTGCTTCCGTAGGTCTTAGTTACCGTCAGACCGTGAGCCTGAGCGAACGCCATCAGCGACTGATAGGTCGCTGATGAGACTCCATATTGTGCAGCAAATTGACTCGGGGTTAAGTACTGGCGGTATGTAGCACTGGTCGGATCTGTCACTGCCTGCATCTGGGCAGTCAGCGCCGCGGTGTTTTGGACCGGCAATCCGATGGCGAGATTGACCGTCGTCGAAGGGGACAACGGACCGATTAACGTACCCATGACACTTGCAGACGTCTGGTTCCCGCTGAGCTGTTGCTGTCCGTGGGGAGCCCGGCAGATCGGTGCGGCGACTCCGTTATACGTGTTGGCTTGGCCGGCAACGTACAGCCCAAACCGTGGATCGGAAGCATAAGAGAATCCGGCTAGACACGGGCTGTACCAGTGCGATGTACCGGGCGTGAAATTGGCGAAGTTTGCCAGATGTGACGACACCTGAATGCCGGTCCAAGTCGCGCCTGGGGGGAGCAGCGTCGTGTCTGTCGTCGATATCGACACCTCCCAGTTTGCTTGGACGGCAGTGGTGGGCCCACACGCTGGTGAGAACTTGACCGCCGCAACCGTCACGCCGGACACTTGATGCGTGCAACTTGGATTTCCGTTGATTCCAGTAAGGCAGCCGCCAGCAGACACATTCGCAGCGATGTTTTGCGCCGCAGTCGTATCGTAAGCCCAGAACTTGACCGACAGATCTGAGAGCTTCACGGATGTCGTTCCGTTATTCGTTATCGAGAAGAAATTCTGGACTTGGTTGGCGCCACACGAGTTCGTGAGCGTTTGAAGTTGTATCGGCTGCGTGTTCGTTGTTGCGCGGGCGGTTACACACAGGAACAACACGGCGCTAAACGCGACCGCCCCGGCCGTACTCGAATAGGGCCGGAGGCATCCATTTTCGCAGCGAAAGACGATCCGTCTTGTCGGGACCATGCGTGTTGAATAGCACTCGACGCAGCAGGCCCGTCGGCGGATTTAAGTCCGTTCTATCGGTTGGTTCTTGCGCGGTTGCTTACGAGTTTCGAAACCTTGTTGCTTACGGCCAGGGTGAGTTTCGAAACCATCGGATCGTAGCCTCCGCAACCGCCGCGCACCGGGACATCGCGCTCTTCTTGGCCGGCTACTTCACGATCTGGCTAATCGCGGGATTCGCCCTGTCGGCACTCGCGTGGGTGATCAACACCCTGCGAGTGGGCTCGCCAATGTCTTTCGTGCTCGTCGGCCTGTGCTTGGCTCTTTATGAGGTCAGCCCCCTCAAGCAGGCTTGCCTCAATCGCGGACGTTCTCACCCCGAACTCGCGGCAGTCGGCCGGGCCGCCGACCCCGAGGCGCTTCGCTTTGGGTGGACACACGGAGCTTGGTGTGTGGGTTCCTGTTGGGGCTCATGCTGCTGCCGCTGCTCCTCAACCGTCATCTCACCGCGATGGCCCTAGTGACTGTCTGGCTGGTCGCCGAGTATCTTGAACGACTGGTAGCGCCTGGTCGGCGAGTGCGTCGACCACAGAAAGCGAGCCAGACTTTAGTCGTCGAATCGAAGCGGCTCCGCTCCGCACTCGCCTCGCCGACCGTCACTTGAAGACGAACGACTGGAGACCCTTTCGATCACGGGGAGATCGGTCTCGGACAAGAAGGTTGCTCGCTCGCACACAATCCAGAGCAGGGCGTCGTGGCCACCATGGGAACGGGTACCCAGTGTTCTTCCGGCGACATCTGTGCCTGCCTCCCAGCCCCCCGGCTTGGTTTCGAGATCACTCCATCTGAGATGCCGCGAGTTCCAAAACCGGTTCGGCTAAGCCCGTCGGAAATCGGACTCGTCCGCATGAAAGATCGAGCAGGCCGTTCGTTCGGTACGGTGTCGGACTGAACCGGTTCCCGAGCGGTCCACACGTGTAAGGCCCATACACACGGTCAGACGGCGCGGAAGGGCATCCGCACAGCGCTTAGGCACATCTGCGGGACCTCGGGACAGCGATTCACCCTTAGGAGGACGAACGAATGGCGACGACCAAGTTCTCTCGGGAGAGACTTCCGGACAAACTGCTTTCAGCCAAGGCAGAAGCGGTCTCAGCCTTTCTCAGTAGCGAGCCGGTCGAAAGAACACTGGCCTTCGCGGCCACCTCCCGCCCCGAACACAACGTCGTGGGCGTGGGCATCGGACCAAAAATGGTCAAGGGCAAGCCCACGAGCGGCTACTCGGTCCGGTTCTACGTCGTCTCCAAAATTCCCTTGTCCGCGATCAAGAAGGATCACGTCCTTCCGAGCAAGGTGAAGGGGATGTCAGCCGACGTCGTCGAAGTCGGCGTCTTTCGTGCATTTGCCGTGGGGCCTACTGCCGAGCAGAAGCGCCGGCGACCGGCTCGTCCGGGCAGCTCAATCGGGTTCCAGTTCCCCGGAAGCAAGGCCACGTTCGTCATGGCGGGCACCTTCGGTGCCGTCGTGACCGACGGGTCGAACAGACTAATCCTCAGCAACATCCACGTCCTCGCCGACGAGAACAATCTTTCGCCTGGCGCCAGCATCTTCCAGCCCGGACTCCTCGATGGAGGGAGCGTCAACCGTGACGAGATCGCGACGCTCAGCAAGTTCGTCCCGCTGGATTTCAGTGCGCCCAACCTCGTCGACTGCGCGCTGGCCGCGGTAGACCGAGCGAATCTCATCAGCGCGGCCGTTCTGCCCAAGGTGGGGAAGCTGGCGAGCGCAGTGCCGGTTCCCGCGGTAGTGGGGATGAAGGTCCACAAAACTGGACGCACGACCGGGTATCGGACGGGCGTCGTCTTCGATGTCAGCGCCGACGTCAAAGTGGGCTACGAAGGTGGCACCGCCGTGTTTCAGAACCAGGTTCTCATCAAGGGAGACACGGCTCAGTCCTTCTCGGATGCTGGTGATTCGGGATCCCTCATCGTCGACCGCGCGACGAAGCGCGCGACGGCTCTCCTGTTCGCCGGATCCGCCAGCCACACCATTGGCAATCACATCTCCGACGTCCTGTCCGCCCTCGACGTCACCCTGGTGGTATGACGTCGGGCAGCTGGCCGACCCATGTTCCGGTGGTAGCTTTCCGGGATGGAGCCGAACGATCTCGCGAGCCGGAAGCAAAGACTGTCTCCGAAGCTCCTGGCCATCGACGGGGTTTCAGGCGTGGGGATCGGTGAAGGAAACATCGTCGTCTACCTGGTCGATGACTCGGACGCCGTACGCAAGCAGGCCCGCGGGATCATCGACGCCGAAGAGCCTGGCACGCCCGTCAGCTTTCATGTCACCGGAGCTTTTCGGAAGACGTGAGCGACGGAGGTCGATGAGGCAACGTGAGCAGGTGCTCTAGCCCCACAGCAGGTCCGTCAAAGCGCGAGATCGTTACAGCTCAGAGTGGAACGCAAGCACCGGGGAGATTGGACGATCCAGCAGGGCTACAGCCCAACGGCTGACAACACGGAGGCCAAGGCCCGCCGCCTGTTTCGCATGAAGGCCCCATCTGCCCGCATGAGGCATCTACTCCCTTAGCATCGTTAAAGCCGCGTCCCGATGATGAGCGGACGGGCGCTGGAGCGTAACCGGGATAGTCATTGCAGCCGATGGTCTCCGTCACGCCGTTGCAGCCACACACGTACTGGATCGCGTTGCACCACAGCGGGCGGGGTTCCGGAGTTCGTGGAATGCACTGCCCTGTCTCCGTGCACCCGTCGGCAATCTTGTATACACTCGCCATCCCAGCAGGGCAGTCGGATTCACGTTGACAGACGACAGGCGCCTTGCCGAGCGCGTTCGTCGTGGACGTCCGGTTCCCGTTCGCGGGTGTACGTCGTCGCCTCGCCTAGGCCATTGGTCCGCTTGGTCTCGGTCCGGTTGACGTCGTACTGGCGGGTGGTCGCTCGGCCGAGTTGGTCGGTCTGCGAGAGCAGCATCCCGTCGTCGTCGAACCGCCGACCTCCTGCGACGTCTGGCCCGCTGCGCGGAAGGGGCGCGCGCCTGTGAAGCAGCGATTGCCCCAGAACAGTGCGGAGGAGAGGTTGTTCGAATCAAACCGAAGACTTCTGTAAGTAAGGCATCGGCTGATCGGAAGTTTGACGAGCTCTCGCGTTGTACATCCACGCCGCGGCGGGGGGAGGGCTCTGATGCGACGACGGACATTTCTGAAGACGGCGGGGGCCGGGATCGCAGCGGGACTGGCGGTCGGGCTGTCCGGGCGAAGATCCCTCGCGGCATGGGGTGATCCCGATCCGTCCGTCTGGGGCGGCCATGGAACGCCCGCCACGAAGGTGCTCGAGATCCACCTGTTGGGGGGAATGGCACCCTGGGAGTCGTTCTATTACCGGCCAATCGCCGACGGGACACGCGGCTTCGATACCGACCTGGATGCATCCCACCTGAAATGGAATGCGTCCTGCGCCGGTACACCGAACGGCCTCGCGTCTCAGTCCCTTGGCGTCGACGCAGCAGGCAACCCAGTCAACCTCGGACCCTTTGCTGCCCCGCTGTGGCGCCAGGACATCATCTCCAAAACACGCGTCGTCGTGCTCCAACACGACCTCCAGCCGCACGAGGCCGCGATCCCTTACGCGCTCTCGGGGCGGCGGCTGGGCAGGCCCGGCGCCTGCGGGTTGGGAGCACCGCTGCAACGACGCGCGCACGAACTCGACCCCACGAGAGCGATGCCCGCCTCGTACTGCCTTGTCCCCCCGATATTCCTCGGTTCCTCGCTGTTTTCGATGCTCGACGCCGTGGGCTCTCATCCCGGCGCGGCCCGTCCCGTGGTCTTGCCGGTGGGCGCCACCACCACGAGCTTCCTGGCCAGCCTGACCCGGACGGTGCCGGCAGCGGCCGATCCCCTGATTCAGCAATATGACGTGCAGTACGGGCGGCGGCTCTTCGTCACGAATGCGACCGACCGCACCCGTTCTGCGGCCTACGCCGACTTCGACTCGAGCACGGGTGGCCTGCAATCCGCCGCCTCGCTGAGCACGTTCCTCAACGGCGGGCCGCTCGTGCCAGCGAACCGACCGCAATGCTCGTCCGTCACGACGACCTTCGATATTTCCGACGGCTTTCGCACCGCCGCGATGCAAAGCGCAGCCTACCTCCTCAATCACCCGACCGCCGCCAACCGCGCCAGGTACGTCTGCATCGTCGACGGACCCTTCAACCCGTCAGGATTCCTGTCCTACGACCTCCACCACGGCGCTGCGCCAAACGGGCAGGCCCAGCTGACGTCGACCCATCTCTGGGAGACGCTGAGCGGGCTCGCCTCGATCATTCGGCAGCCTACAGATCCGCGATCGCGGTCGACGTGCCATTGCCGACCTGCATGTCGGTGCAGCCGACCACCACCCGGTTGTTGGGACTGACGGCCACGTCGAAGCAGGCAGCGTCCAGACCGTTGTTACCAATCTGCTGCGCCCAGAGTAACTGACCGGAAGCATTGAACTTCGCCAGCGCGCCACCGGTGAACGACCCGTTCGACGTCACCGCGTCCCCCGCCGCGTACACGTTCCCCGACGAATCGACCGTGACCGCATTCCCACCATAGGTGGTGTCGCTACCAGGAGTCCCGATCTCGCCCAGACCCGGATAGGGGGCGCTCCGCGGCTGGGCGCGAAACAGATATTTCCAAGTGGTGGCGAGCCCCGTCGTCAGCTTCGCCACGTACATCTGGGACGAGCTGCTCGAGGCCTGCGGTCCGGTGATGTAGACGGAGGTGCCCGAGATCTTCATTCCCCGCACGGGCAGATGTCCCGACCAGGTCACCGGGCTACCGAGCGTGGAAGAGTAGCGCGTCAGCCCCGAGGCGCTGGACCAGTAAACGTTGTTCGACGAATCCACCAGCAGCCTTTCCATCGGCATGTCCGCGCTGAAGTCAATCACCCCGCCCAGCGACACGGTGGGAAGCTGGACAGCGCCAGTGGACGTCGACATTCGCACCAGGGTCGCCGGTGCCGTTGGCGCCGAGGAATTTCCTCTGGTCCCGATCACATAGAGGCTGCCGTTGCTCCCCAAGGCGATCGCCCCGCCCGAAGAGTGTTCGCTGACCGTGCCCAGGTCCTGCCGGCCGGTCCAGACGATGCTTCCCGACGGCGACAGCTTCGTCACAACGAGAACGGCGATCGGGTTTCCGCCGCTATCGAACCGCGTGACCGTCCCACTGACGTAGACGTTGTCGCCTGCGTCGATGGCGAGCTGCCCGAAGCTGCTGTTGCTGGTGCCGTCCCAGAGAATGTTCCAGAGGACAGCCCCGTCCGATGCCCGGAATTTCACGATCGTGTTGTAGGGAGCGGTCATGATCACATTGCCCCCGCTGTCCTTGACCATGTGTCCATGCCCGTTCTTGCTGGGCGATGGTTGCGTCGCCTCCCAGGCCTGTTGTGCCTGGGCGGCCGCAGCGGTCAGGTGAAAAATGAAAACGCCCGCCAACGCGGACATCGGAAGTCGCGTCATCATCGTTCAATCTCCTTCAAGCTGCCGGTTAGGGAATGAATGTGTACCCGTGCGTGAGGTGGCCCTGGCTATCCGTGAACAGCACGTCCGTCCGGGCTCCGTTCCACGATGTCGAAGCGGCAACGCTGGTGTTGACGCCCAGGCCGCCCGAGCGCCAGGGCGTCCAGCCGACGCCCGACTGAAACACACTGCTGGTCCCTGATCCGGCGCTGGTGCTGCACATCGCCACCAGTTGACCGAACCCACGTGCCGCAAGCGTGATGTTTCCGTTGCACGGCGGAACCGGCGAGGGGACGAGGTTCCAGGGGGCCCATCCGGAGGTTCTCGAGTCATGCGGCAGCGTGTTGTTATTGAAGCCCATGATGTCGATGCGTCCGGTTCCCCAAGAGGTGGCGCTGAACGATCGGGACGTGTCGAGCCGGCCGGCCGACCCGCCGATGGGTAACCATCCGGTCCATGAGCCGTTCTTGAGCTGGTTCACGTCGACGCCGCCATCAGACCGCATTCCGAACACGTCCAGGGAGTTGGGACCTTGTGAATCAATCGCGACCCGAACGTAAGAGCCACCCAGCGCGTTGTCCCACCCCTCCCAGTTGGTTCCGTCGGTGGTGGCGACGTGCATGACCGATCCGACCGAGTTGAGCGCAACCACGTCAATCCGGTTGGGCGCCCACGAGACCGCGGCCGGCTGCGAGAAAATGCCCGAGCCAATCCCGATCGCAGGGAGGGTCGTCCAGTTCGACCAGTTGTTCAGGCAGACGCCCGTGCAGTGCTTCGTGTAGACATTCCGGTCGGTACCGGTCGCAAAGACGTCGAGTCGGCCCGTCCAGGACGACAGGGCGACACCAGGCGAGCCGATGAGGTTTGCGCCCAGATCCTCGCCCCCGGCCAGGGACAGCTGGCCGGACTGTCCCAAGGGGACGCGGTACGCGCAGCCTCGGCTGGACTTGTCGAAGATGTGCGCGACGTAGCCCTGATGGCCGTTGGCGAAAGTCAGCCGGAAGTCGGTGGGGTCTCCGTTCGTTCCGTTCCAGGAGCACCCGGGGACCGAGGCGACCTGATCGCAGTCGGCGAGCTCTCCATCCGTGCAGGCGGAGACGTTGTCGGCATGCCAGCCGGTCGACAGGTCCGGGTTCGTCGCCGCTTCGAAGATCTCGTGACTGGCCTGGGCCTCCCAGGCCAGCTCGTTATTCGACTTCGCGGGAGAGGTGGTGCGATGAACCGTGCAGTTCAATCCACCGCCATATGGAACGAACCCCACCCACTGGTTCGGGCCCGCGGTTGTGTGGTGAGCAGAGCAACCACCCGAGGTGCGCGCGGTGACCAGGATCAACGTCTGCGCAGAGTACGGCGGGATAAACCCAAACGCCTGGAGCTGCGCGACTTCTGCGAAGATCTGGGCGTCACTTGGAGGATCGCCGGGGGGAGTGGCGGTGTCGTGAAACCATCCCTGGCCCGCTCGGAACGTGCTGACCGACGCACTGAACACGCCATATTGCCGGATCGTCGGTTCCGTCGAACCCGGGTTCGAGATGTAGCCAGCCAGGTCCGAGAGATACGTCATTGCTGTCGGAACCTCGGTCCTCTCATCGAAGGAGCCCCAGAACAACACGAACACCGACGGTGTGTTGATGACCGTGCCATTGTGATACGTCACGGATGGTGTCTGCGCGCGCGCCGCTCCGGCGCTGCCGAGGTACAGCGCCGCAGCGCAGATCGTCGTCCGCAGGACGCGTTGCCTGCTTTTGTCGCCAAAGGCTTTCATGGGTGATCTCCTTGGTCGTTCAGTTCGTCGCGTAGATGTGGACCTGGTACGGCTGAAACGAGTCGGTGAACGACTGGGCGAACAGCAACCCCACCAGATAGTTCTCGCCGACCACGTTGAGGGTCTTCTGCCCCGCCGGCAGGCCGGTGACCGTCATGGGCACCCGGCTCAGCGTGTTCGGCGAGGTGTTGAGCACGATGACGTAGGTCTTGCCGCCGAACTGGCGCCAGGTCGCTTCGATCGGCCAGTCCGCGGCGGACCTGCCGACCGAAAACCCGATCGCGCTGGGGTTCATCGGGCTCTGGATCATCGAGGCCAGACCGGTGATCCGGGCGTTCTGGGCGGTCATCTCGACCAGGACGTCGGGCGTGACGCCGTCCGGGCACCAGCCCTGGTCGTCGGTGTGGCAGAACGAGTAGGTGAAGTAGGTGATACCCCGCGCTCCGTGGATGATCGCCAGCCACACCTCGGCCCGCAGCTGGCCGGGCATGGGGCCTGGCAAGCTGGGGTCGTAGATCCGGGGGCTCGCCTCGACGAAGACGAACTGGGGCTTCGACGACCAGCGAGCGACCTTGTCGATGGTCCGCGCAACGGTCCGGATGTCGGTCAGCGGATAGGGATTCTGGCCCCACGGCATCCCGGTCGCGTTCACCGGGTAAAAGTCATGGAAGATCCAGTCGTCCTTCGACAGAAAGGTCGGGTAGCAGGTCGTGACCGCGTTCGTGTAGTCGCCTGGCCCGCCGCAAATGTCGCCGGTGGGGTCGAACAGGAATCGCCCGACCAGGTCCACCGAGATCGGCGGATGCCCCTGGACGCTGTTGAGGGCATCGTAGGTCGTCGCGATGTGCGCGGCGCCCGCCTCACCCGACGTGTCCGGTTCGTCCTCGATCAACCAGTCCAGTAAGTTGGCCTCGCCCACGTCGAGCGAGGGGGTGGCCCGAGGCACGCGGATCATCTTCAGCTTCGTGCAGCCGCTCTGACCGACGCAGTTCGCCGCGTTGGTCCAGTTGTCGATCGTCTCCGGGTTCGGATACAGGGGCGGCAGCGCGTAGGTGGGGACGCCCGCGACCATGTTGATGCCCCGGGCGCGCCAGGTAGGGAAGTCGACTGCGTACTGTGCCCAGACGCCGAGCGGGAAGAAGCTCGATAGCTTGGAGGGCGTCGCCCCCGGCCTGCGCACCGCCGACGAGCTCCAGTTCCCTGCGATCACGATGTCCGTGCTGGCGGCGGAGCTGTCGTTCAGGTACACGTCGGCGACCGACTGCTCCATGAAATTAAGGAGAAAGCGCTGAGTGCCGAGGGTGACGCCGATGGTGACCTTGCCATCTGCGTCCCAGTCGCCGACCACCGGGCGCATGCCCACGTCGCCGAGCGGAACGACCACGTCTGCGATGGAGGCTCCGGCCGGGTTGTTGGTCAGCAGGAAGGTCGCGTGCGCGGGATCGTAGACACCGACCGTGTCGATCCCGTCGCCGTTCCAGTCGCCGACGACCGGAATATTGCCGGGGTCACCGAAGCCGAAAGTGAGGTCGGCCGGGCCGGCGCTGTTGCTGTTGCGGAGCGAGAACACCCCGTTCCGGTAGGTCCCAGGCGTCGCCTTGCCGTCGCCGTCCCAATCGCCCACTACCGGCAGATCGGTCGTGCCGCCAAAGCTGAACGTCACGTCCGCCGTGCCGTTGCCCAGCGTGTTCGACAGCAGCCACTGCCCCTGCCGCCAGACCCCCTGGGTCTCCACTCCGTCGCCGTTCCAGTCGCCAACCAGCGGCGTGTCGTTGGGGTTTCCGTAAACGAAGGTCTTGGCAGCCGGCGGCGACGTGGACCCAGGCGGTGCCATTTCGAGCGTCCACTGTGCCGTCGAGGGTCGAAAGTGACCCAAGAGGGTCCGTCGAAGCGGCCGGGCATTGCCCCCCTTCGCGAGCGCCAATTGGACCGTCTGCGCCTCCGAGTTGCCGGTCGGCCCGCCGCACCCGGCCGCCCCGAGCACGAACGCCAGACACGCGACCCTCTTCAAGGAATTTTCGCGGACCGCGAAAGGGAACCGCGCCTCATTGCTCTTCGCCATGAAGAGGAGATGCGCGCTGCGGCGGCTTTTGCGGGCTCGGGCGAGAAAGGTTCGTCCGGCCACCGGCGCGACGGCGCCCGACGAGCTCCGCGGCTGTCAGCGGAACAGGTTGACTTCACGCCATGCGACCCAGGACGGACTCGCCGTTGTCTGAATGCGCACGTAACGAACATTCGTGAAGGTACCCGACAAGACCAGCGCCTGGCCGGATTGGGTGTTGCCGTCGAACGAGCCGAGGACGCTGAGCGAGCCCAGCGTTGGTCCACCGTAGACGACGTGATGGGTGTAGCCGGCGGGCGTTTGTTCGACTACCAGCTCCACACGCGACAAGGTCTGCGGCGCGTGCAGATCCAGATCGACGCTAGCCGGCGCGTAGCCGCCGGAGCTCCACGCGGTAGCGAGATCTCCGTCGACGAGGAACGCCAGCGAGGCATCGCTGGCCAGAGACGAAGGCGATGGGTAGATGCGGGTCGAGCCGCTCGCGAAAATCGAAACGTCTTTCCAGGCGACCCATGACGGGCTGGCCTGTGTCTGCAGGTCAACGTAGTTGAGCGGGCGCGAACCGGTCCAAGTGATTGTTTGGTTGTCAGAAGTCGAACCCGAAAAGGTCGCAATCGGACCGGCCGACGTTCCGGCATTTGCGCCCGACAAGACGTGCCTCGTGAATCCGGCCGGGGACTGGGCGACCACGAAGTTCATCTGCGTAGCGACGATGGGATCTGCGAATACGGCCGAAATGTCGCCGATTGGGTAACCGCCGCTGCTCCACATCGTGGACGTGGAATAGTCGAAGGCATAGCTGGGCCCGGTGGCCGCCGAGTAACTGGCACTGGCAAAGACCGACGTCGGGTAGGCCAACCGCGCGCTGCCGTTCAGGAAATGTTGGCCAAGAGCCGTGTAGTACGTCTTGACCATCGGCAAGTCGGCGGTACCCACCAGTCCTTCGCTCGGGATGGTGTCCCAGAGAAACGGCATGACCATCACCACGTCCGGATCATTCTCCGCGAGCGCCACCTCGCGCTCCGCCCGGGCGAGGATGGCGGCCTGGGCGCTCACCGAGGTGTCAGGGCCGGATGCCATCTCCATCGCCTCGGGAATCACCGCTAGGTTCATGTGGTACGGGAGGTTGCTCCGAGCGACCGCCGCGCGAAGCATCGCGTAATAGTAGGGAACCGACCGCCAGTTGGCCGGATCCTTCGGATCGTAGATCTCCTTGGCGTAGCACTCCTGGAAAGTACCCGGGTAGCAATCGTAGCCGACGAGGTCGACGCCGTTCGGAATCGTTACCGTGGACGAATCGAGACCTTGCGCGGTGAACGTAATCTGTCGATGAATGTTCGGATACGTGTTCGCGAAGTCACTCTGGATCCGTGACGCCACGACGCCGAGGAAGTTCATCAAGGTGACATCGCCCACGGATGGCTCGTCGAACAAGTAGAAGCTGACGATGTTGTTCATATATGGAGCGATCATTTTCTTGTACGTGGCCCATCGGCTTTGCCAATCCGCCGTTGCTCGCGGAGAAGGTATCCCCCCTTGATCGAACACGAAAAACTCGTTGGCCACCGACAGAACAACGCCCATGGTTTTGGTCTTCGGGTTGGCGACCAGCGCTTTGAGCTCCGAGACTGACCTGGTCCCGACCTCTTCGTTGCCGAAGTCGCCATAGCAGACGATGTTCGCCTGGTCTGCGGTCGCCGCGGCATCGTCGTACCGGAGGTCTGCGAAGTAACCGTAGTAACGCACGCCTTGCTTGCTCGGCGGCGGAATCGGCAGCGCGAACGCCTGCAGAGCCACACCCGTGAGGGCGGCGAAAGCGCAGAGCGCCGTCAAGCGCAGCGCGACAGCCCGTCGAAGCGGGAGAATGGAAGAGACCGGCGCTTCCGTTTCGTACGATGTCCTCATGTCTCAGAGATGCGCCGGTCCGGGCGATTTGCACGCAGGTCACAAACGATAACTATCGTCGGACGGACAGGGAGCCACTGCGGGCAGCCAACCAGCGGCCGATCTCGTCGCGATCGGGCGCAGCCTGGGGCAGGGTCGGCAACCCCGCCCGGGCGGCGGCGGCCTCGGCGCGGGCGCGGGCGGAAGCACCGCTCGCCCACAACGCTTGCGCTAGCGCAAAACGAGTGTCGGAGACCAGCCACGCGTTCGGCTCATGGGGAAGGCGGATGGCCAACGCCCGCGTCAGCGCCGCGACGGCACCATGGGGATCCTTGGTGGCCAAGCGTGTGCGGCCCAAGCCAGTCAGCGCATAGCCCAGGTAGCGATGCTCGGGCCCGAAGACGGTCGTCCACGTGGAGATTGCGCGCTCGAAAGCCACGCGCGCATCCTCGTACCGGCCGAGCGCGTAGAGCGCCTCCCCTCGATTACTGAGACAGGCGGCAACGTAGGAGCTGTCATCTCCGAAGGCCTGTCGATAAATTCGCAGCTCGCGGTCGTTTACGAACAGCGCTTCGGCTGGCTCCCCGAGGCCGACCAGCCCCAGGTCGAGATTCATCAGGGAGTTGCCGACGTCGGGACTGTCCGATCCCAGCACTTTCTCTTTGAGCCGCACGGCCTCTCGGGAAAACGACACGGCCGAGCTGAAGTCGTGCAGCCTGGACGCGATGGCGGCCCGTTCGGTCAAGATCCAGCCTCGGGTCCGCTCGTGTCCCGGTCCCATCCGGTCCAAGGCCGCTGCGGCCAGGGTCAACCAGCGCTCGGCCTCGGCGGCGCGGGAGAAATCCGTTTCCACGATCGCGCCCGCCAGTAGCGTGGCGGCATCGGCTAGCACCTCGTCGTGACGAGAGGCCTCGGCCTCCGCCAGCGCCTGGGCCAGGGTCGACTGCGACGTCGCTGAGTCGCCCGCCTCGTACTGCAGGCGACCGAGCAGCATCAGCACCTCCGCCAAGAGCGGCCGGTAGCCCAAGCGCCTAGCTTCGGCGGACAGCGGAATCGCCATCGCCACCCCTGCCCCGTAGTGGCCCACGTCCAACAGGGCCTTGACCTGAGCGAGCGACTGACGAAGCCGGTCCACGGCCGCACGCGTTTCTTTGGCCTGCGGCGGCGGCACGACCGCCAACAGCACTGGAACATTTGCACAGCGATCGAGCGCGCCTAGCGCCTCCACCGTGGCCGTCGACCGGGCGACCATGGCGGCGTCGGCCGCCGCGAAGAGGCTCGTCAACGCCTTCAGCTCCTCGAGCCGCTCGTTGAGACAGGACATCCGGAGGTCCAAGACCTGCGAAGACTGCTCGCCGCGGACCTGAGTGGCCTCACAGGTTTCTGTGTAGGCGTCCGCCCATTCCCGCCGGTAGCGATCGAGGGCTCCGGCAGTCCGCTCCCAAATTGCGGGCGCGTCGCGCAAACCCGTCGACAGGAAGGCCTGCTTCACCGCTGCGCGCCGCGGAGCCCGCCCGCCCGCCTGCTCGGTGTCCCACGCGGCCGCCAGCCGCGCGGTGCCGCCGCGGCAGAGTTGCCCTTGCCGCCCGGCGATCCGGTATATCGAGAACGCCACGGCGACCAGAGCCACCGCTGCGGCGATCAGCACTCGGCTTCGACGCCTACCGCTCCCCCGATCGAGTGCCGCCAGCAAAGCGGGCATGGAAGCGAAGCGCCGCTCGGGCGCGACCGACAGGCCGCGTAGGACGACGGACCGCAGCCAGGCCGGGACCTTCCGCCGCCCGGCCGGAAGATTGAGGCGCCCGTTCAAGACAGCGTCTCGGAGTGTGGGCAGGTCATCGCCCGAGAACGGACGGTGATCATAGAGGGCCTCGAACAGTGCCACCGAGAAGCTAAATTGGTCGGACCGCGGCTCGGCCGGTTTGCCCAGCAGCTGCTCGGGCGCCATATAGCGCGGCGTTCCCATCAGGGCGCCGGTGCGGGTCAAAGCGATCGATTGCGGGGCCATCTGCTCCAGGTCACCTGTGTCGCCGTTGGACTGCCGCCGCACCAGTCCGAAGTCCATGACGCGCGCGACGCCCTCGCGGCTGACCATCACGTTCTCCGGCTTGAAGTCACGGTGGATCAGTCCGGCGGCGTGGGCGGCAGCCAGACCGCGAGCCGCGCCTGCGAATACTTCCAGGACTTCCTTCCATCCCCGGACCTGCCGCCGTCCCCAGTCCCCCAGCGTCTTCCCTTCGACGTATTCCATCGCGATGAAGACATGCCCTTCCCAGGTACCGGCGTCGTAGACAGCCACCACGTTCGGATGCGACAAGCACGCGATCGCCTGCGCCTCGCGCAAGAGTCTGCTCTGCGCTTCGTCGTCTACCGCGGTGTCGAGGTAATGCGGGCGGAGCAACTTGACGGCGACGCGGCGGTCGAGCTTCGGGTCGTAGGCCGCGTAGACCTGGCCCATGCCGCCGCGCCCGATCAAGTCGAGGATCACGTAGCGCCCGACCTCCGCGCCACGCCTCAGAGTTAGGTCGCCTGACGCCGTGGCCAAGAGGTCGAGACAGCTCGAGCAGAGACCAACGTGCCGTTCGATCCGATCGATGTCCTGGGGCTCGAGATGGCCGGACAGGAAGGCTGTTATCGTGTGTGGCGCCAGGCAGTCCAAGAGCTTGACCTCGGGCCGTCGCGCCATGGTACGACTTTCCGGCAGCGCATGGAGGGGAACGGGGGTGTTGATGGCGCGCGTGTCGGTATGTTGTTCGAGACCGCACGGTCCGCTCATCCAGAGCTGCTTCTCGACCTAGAGACGTTCGCGGCCCATGTGGCGCGGACGCGCGATGCGATCGACGGCCCGTTCTTCGCCGAAGATCTCTACTTGGCGGCGGCCTGCGCGGCACGCGTCGACGCGGCAGCCCGCCTCTTTCGCGATCGATTTGGCCCGATTATCCGGCGCGTAGTTGCCGGGCTCATCCCGGCCTCGGCCTTTCGCGACGACATCGAGCAGCAGATCTACGAGCATCTCCTGGTCGGTGGGCGAACCACCGGGGAGCCGCAGATTCAGACCTACGGCGGTCAAGCGCCGCTGGGAGCGTGGCTGGCCGTAGTGGCGCAGCGGGCGGTCCTCATGGCCCTGCGTGCCGACAGCACACGCGCGAGAGCCCGCGACGGCGTCGCGAGAGAGAGGCTGACCGAGGCGGTCTTTGATTGCGCCGGTGAGTCCGCGGTCATCCGCGACGAGGCGCGACCGCTGGTGAAGGAGGCGCTGGCGCGCGCGTGGGCCGAGCTTCCGTCCCGCGACCGAACCGTGTTCCATCTGCACGTCGTAGGCGGCGCCGGTGTCGAGAGGTTGGGGAAGATGTATCGAGTGAGCCCCTCGACGATTTCGCGGTGGATCGCGCGCGCGCGCGCAGCGCTTCTGAGCAAGACAGGAGAGGTTCTGTCCGCCGAGCTGCGCCTGACACCTGCCGAGAGCGATTCCCTCATGGCGCTCGTCATCAGCCAGCTGGACATCAGCGCCGGGGACCTTCCACTCCCGACTTCGTCTGGCTGACTGCGCTGAGTTGTTCCAGGTGCGCTATCCGTTGGTCGATCTCCGGTTGGCGCCATCGAGAAGTGGTTGTCTGATTCGCCGTCCCTCAGAGCATGGCACAGAGGTCGTGGACGGCCTCAGTCAGGTCGAACGGCTCGCAGCAATCGCCGCGGTCACTCGACTTCGATCACGCCTGGGCAGCGCCAGTGGCCGCGGTGCCAGCGCCCGCGCGGGCCGTAGTGGCCCTCGATCCAGACGCCGCCCGCGCAATGGCCGGGCACCGTCCTAACGTAGCACCCGCTGACGAGCGCCAGCACGGTTGCCAACCCGAACATCGCGACCGCTCGTCTCATCGAGAATCATTTTCTCTCGCGCGGGCGCGCGCAGTCAAATTGCCGTGTCGCCCGCGGAATGATCGGCGTCCGGGTCGACCCATTCTCTCGGGGCGTCGCCGCAGAGCCGAATCAGCTTCTGCCGTCCTTACGGGGAGAGAACCCGGCGCTCAACATCCTCACAGGTAGCGTCGGAACCAGGCGCATCTCTTGATGGAGCCCACGCGTCATGAAACAGCTTCACCTTGCTCTCATCTCGCTGGTCACGCTGGCGCCGGCATGCGCGACGACGACAACGACGCGCACGACCTGGACGGATCCGGCTGCAGCGGGATACGGACGATCCGGTTCAGTCGCGTCCGTCCAGGAGATCGTCCAGCGGACCGAGGGCAACCCGGGCGCAGGCGCCGTGGCAGGCGCGCTGGTCGGGGGGCTCATGTTCGGAGGCGGACGCGGGCCGGCTGCCGTTGCCGGGGCAGCGGGCGGGGCGGCGGTCGGTGCGGCGGCCAGTCAGGGCACGACAGAGCAGCGCACGTACGAGATCGTCGTCCGCTTCGATGATGGTGGCTATGGCGAGTTCGTCTACGCGGGATACTCGCCGTTCCGGCCCGGCGAGCGTGTCGCCGTGACGCCGGACGGTTTGACGCGCGCCGGGTGAGCCCGTCAGCGGCTTCATCGAACGTCCGGACTGGTGTCGGCGCCCCTGGTACGTTGCACCTCGGCGTTCAACTCGGCGCCCAGGACGACCACGTAGGCCGACAGGAGAAACCACGTCAGCATGGTGATCACGACGGCGAGCGACCCGTCGATGAGGTCGCCCTTGCCGAGCCGGGCGCCGAGCCAGGAAAACAGGCCCGAGCCCCCCAGCCACAGAGCGGTCGCCGCCGCGGATCCGACGGTGATCCAGTGCCACCGCCCCGGTGGCCGGGCGGGCCCGAAATGATAGACCACGGCTAGTCCGAGCAGCGTCACGAGTGTCAGCGCTGGCCAGCGCGCCCAGCGAATGAGCTGTTCCGTCACCGGCGGCAGCCCGACGAACGAGAGCGCCATCGGCAACACCACGAGACCGCCAACGGCAATGGCGCCGCAGAGGATCGCCCCCAGGGTGAACGAGAATGCCGTGATGTTGAGCCTCAAGAAGCCGCGACTCTCGTCCTGTCCGAACGAGAGGCTCAGCCCCGTCAGCAGCGCTCGCATCCCCTTCGTGGCCGCCCAGGTCGCGACGACGATGCCGCCCGCGGCCTCGATGCTCAGGGTGCCCGTGGAGCGCTCCGTGAGCCGCCCAATCTGGTCGTGGAGCAGGGCCCGTATGTCAGGGCTCAGCGTTCCAGCCACGGCGTCGACCTGGCGGCGAACATGCTCGGGGTCCGCCAGAAGGCCGTAGATCGACACCAGCGCCGCCAGCGCAGGGAAGGTGGAGAGAAACGCATAGAACGCGACGCCGCCGGCGAAGATCGATGCATGGTGGCGCCGGGTGGGATCCCGCATGCGACGCGCGATCTGCCGCCATTCATTCACGCCGCGGTCAATCTGGGTTCGCGAGGCGAGCGGAGAACTGAGCCCGATCCTGACTCGCAGGGGCACCACAGGACCGGCGAGGATGAAGGGTTCACATCGGTTCGGGCGTACCCAGATCGTACAGGTGGACTCGACCTCTCGCGGCACGCTGGCAACGGGTGGCCGACTCGCGCTGTTCTGGAGCGTGCCCGCGCTGCTGATTGTCGGTGGAACGATCGGCTACCGGACCATCGAACGCTGGCCTTGGTTTGATTCGTTTTACGTTGCGGTCATCACCCTCACGTCAATCGGCTACGGGGACTTGCACGCCTATTCGGTCGGGGGCCACATCCTGACGATTGCGTTGGCGCTCGTCGGGATCTCATCAGTTGCCGTCGCGGCCACCGAGCTCTTGAGGGTCGTCATCACGGGTGAGTTGAGGGACTCGTGGGCGAGGAGACGTATGAGAAAGCGAATTGACGGGCTCGAACAGCACGTGATCGTGTGCGGCTACGGCACCCTCGGCCGATACGTCTGCGCGGAGCTCCTCGCGGGCGGCGTCCCGGTCGTCGCGATCGATCGCGCAGAAGCACTGGCTGCCAGCTGCTTGGCCGGCATCCATTTCGTGCTCGGTGAGGCAACGGCCGACGCCATTCTGAGGCGAGCAGGTATCGAGCGCGCCCGCGCGCTGGTCGCCGCTGCGGGCGCAGATTCCGAGAACGTCGTGATTGCGCTGACGGCCCGGATCTTGTGCCCGAACCTGACGATCGTCGCGCGTGCGGAGCAAGAGGACGCCGTATCAAAGCTTCTCCGTGCCGGCGCCACGCGCGCAGCCTCCCCGTATGCCATCGCGGGCGCACGCATCGCCCAGGCGGCATTACACCCGTCGGCCGTCGACGCCGACCCCGGGATGGGGAGATAGCGGTCGTGCGCTGGAGCTCTGCCCGTGGTCGCGGGGCCGCTGCGCCAGCGCCGGCCCCGAGCGCCGCGAAGGCGCGCCTCGGGGCCTGGGGCATCGTGGGGGCGGGGGCCACGCTGGGCGGCTTGGCCGGAGGCTTTTTCGTCGTGGCCACCACGCTCTTGCTAAAGGCCGGGATCGACTTCGTCTCCGCCCAGAGCCTCGTCTACATCCTCATCCTGCCGCTGGCCGGCTTGGCCGCCGCGGTCCTCGTGCTGCACGGGCACGGCACGGGCGTCGGGGCCGATGCGGACGAGGACGAGTTGCGGTCTTTGCGGGCGTTCCCCCACGAGGCCATCCGCGCGGACATCAACGCCGACGTGGTGAGCACCGCGGGCAAAGAGGAGACGTTTCCCTGGCGGCGGGCACCCATTCGAGCCGCCGCCATCATCGCCACGGTGGGCTCGGGCGCGGCAATGGGGACGGAGGCACCCGCCGCCTACCTCGGTGTCGCGGTCGGCGCATTTCTGGGGGACCGCGGCCAGCGCTGGCGGCGACTTCTCCGGCCCGCCGCGCTGGCGGGCGGCGCCGCCGGGGTCAGCGCGCTCACCGGAATTGCGCTGGTCGGGACGGTGTTCATGCTGGAGCTCGGCCGGCGCGGGCGAGTGCCGTTCGATCTGCGACGGGTGCTGGCGGCGTTGCTGGGCGGGATCATCGGCTGGGGGATCGACACCGTCTTCGGCTTCAAGCTGATTCGGTTCGTCGTCCCGGACATGGCGCCATCGGGCGCCGTCCGCGGGCTGATTCTGGCGCTGCTGGTCGGGGTCGCGTCTGGCGGCATCAGCGCCGCGGCCGGATTGGCCATTTACAACGCAAAGACATGGCGAGCCTCGCCTGGCATCAGGTTGGCGATCGGGGGATTGGGAGCTCTCGCGGCCGCGCTGGCGCTCGCAAGCATCGCAGCCCCCTCCGCGGCGATCGGTCCGGGCGGAGGCGCCATCGTGTGGGCCGAGTCCGCTGACCCCCGGGCCTGGCCCCTGGTCGGCGCGTGTCTCCTGCGGGCGGGCATCACCATCGCCGCGGTCGCGGCCGGCGGCTGCGGGGGCGTGTTCGTACCGTTGCTGGTGGTTGGCGACCTGGCCGGCCGGTTGTTCGCACCGCCGCTGGGACTCGGACGCGATCTCGCGGGCGCAGCGGGAGCAGCCGGCGGCATAGCGGGCGGATACCACCTGCCATTGACGGCAGTGGCGATGGTGCTTGGCATCGGCGGCCCGGGCCGCGCCGTCCTGACGTGCCTCGTCGCCCTGCTCGTCGCTACGTATGCGGGCGCGGCCGCCGATCGAGCCTTGCGCGGGGTAGGCAAACGCCTGTTTCCCGAGAACTGACGAACGAGCGCTGGCCGAACCCACGACGGCGGTCTCTCGATGACCGCCGACCGTCACCGAGAAGTCCATCCGCCGTCCACGACGATCGCCTGCCCCGTGATGTTGCGGGCAGGCGGCGACATCAAGAACGCGGCGATTCCAGCCAGCTCGTCAGCGCCGATGAATACACCCTTCGGCATGGGGTCGAGCATCACGCGACTGATGACCTCGGCCTCCGGAATGCCGCGCGCGCGCGCCTGATCCGCGATCTGAGCATCGACCAGCGGCGTTCGAACGTAGCTGGGACAGATCGTGTTGACGGTGATGTCCGCCGCGGCCGTCTCCAGCGCCACAGCCTTCGAAAAGCCGAGCAGCCCGTGCTTGGCCGCGACATAGGCGCTCTTGAATGGGCTCCCGACCAGGGAGTGAATGCTGCCGATGTTGATGATTCGACCGAAGCCCCGCTGTCGCATGCCAGGAAGCACCGCTCTCGTGAGTCGCGCGACGCCG